>JAIQZR010000115.1 GCA_021777035.1 Candidatus Scalindua sp.
GTTTCAAAGATGTCAAATCCCTTCGACTTTATTCTCTTGATATGATTCATCACATCTTCTTGAGATTCAATAGCCTCAATCTCGGCTATTCTTATATTTTTGAATTCTTCGCGTGTATAGCCAAGATTCTCATGCGCATGCGTGTTGAAATCCACTATCTCCCCTGTATCTGAATTTATCACCACTATGGAATCCACTGCCTGCTCAAATATTGCACGGCATTTCTCCTCTGATTCTTGCCGTGCTATTTCAATCAGATGACGTTCAACAACTTCCCTCCTTAACGATATGTTCGTTTTCGATAGCTCCTTTGTACGTTCATCCACGCATTTTTCCAAAGTGTCGTTGAGTTCTCTCAGCTCTTCCTCCACTTGCTTGCGCTCAGCCATTTCGCTCATTAGTTCTACGTTTTTTCCCTTTAATATGTTAGCCATCTCAAGCAAAGCTTCATTTGATCTCTTTAATTCATCGGCTATCGCCCTGGTCTCTTCACTCCTGAGAAAATGTTCAAACTTTTGAGAGTCAGGCATTTTCTGTATTTCTGCCAAAAGATATGAAGAGATGCTGTCATTGCTGTCGGTCATAAAAACGTTTTTTGTACTATCATGACGCAGTGTAAGTAATTTTATTGCGGGATTAAGGCTGAGAAATAATTTTGCGATTCTACGATTAACATTTTCTCTGAAGAATGTAATAATGGCATAAACATCAGTACTTACGTAATGACCTCCAAACCCAAATGTCGATTTTACCCCAAACGGTTCTACGAACTCAGCCTGTTTTGGAATAAATTTGCTATCTTTAGCATCGTCGATATAGAAGAGTCCATAATCGATATCCTGCTTGTCGACTATAATACTTTTATCCGATTCTATTGCAGTAGGTATTTTAAAACCTATCTGACTGAAAACGGCTGAAAGCATGGGAAGCTTATAAAGTACATCCGAATCATTTAGCGAAAATGCCTTGTGATTTTCAGATTTTTCTCTCTGTCTCCACTCTTCCAGATCCCCCCATGTTCCCAATAGAGTCAGGTATTTATCTTGCGGAGGAATTATTGCCCTGCCCTCTTTTTGTTTAATATCGCCTTGTATATCATCAGGCAGGTCGCAATAAAAACATGATTTAAAAAACCTGGTCAGTACGATCGCACTATTACCACTATCAGTAATAAAGGTCTGATAAAAAATCCTCATCAGATCCTGAGCCGTCTCTTCCAGTGTCAACGTACCTTTACACTCTTCTTTGATGAACTGCGACAGCTCAATTACTTTAGCCAGGGTTAGTTCATTAATTTTAATTTGCATCTTTTTTTTTTGGTTGGTTTACACAACGATCTGAAATAACGTAATCGATTCTCGACAGAAATATATCTTACCTTAGATTAATATTGATTACAACGCAAGGAAACCCTATAGATAATATTCTCGGTATAGTATTATGATAAAATCATAATGCCTGGTACAAATGGTGTTTCTATTCAATTTCTTTGATTTTGACTTATTACCGGTATTCTGATAATATTTTTCATACTAAAAAGACGTAACTAATTATGTATTATATATTTATACATCTACATTGATCTAAGGTATCGTACAATATATCATTAGTCCGTACTCTTAGTTAAGAGAAGGAACAAAATTTGGTAGAAATTAAAAAAATTATTGATGGATTTAAACATGCATTTTCAACTGACGGCACCAAGCATGAGGATTGTGATATCTCCTTAGTAAGAAAGCTGGCAGACTTTGTCGTCAGGAGGAATATGTCCGAACCTGCGGTTATGTTTCTTGAATCAGTTCGTCCATTAAATTATGTTGGTAGTCAGGCTATGGTCTTTTTCAAGCCGATACTTTCACGTTTTTTTACAAAAGTAGAATATGACAAACTGGCAGTTATGTTGGAAAATAGAGAATCTATTGATCTGCTCATAAGAGAGATTGAACAAAGAGTCAATTCTAATGTCTAGATAAAAGGCCACAATGACCAAAGATCTTAATGTAATTATTGCTACAGATTGTGGAAGTACAACGACGAAAGCAATACTTATAGAAAAAAAAGGCAACGAATATCGCCAGACCTTTAGAGGTGAAGCGCCAACAACTGTCGAGGCCCCCTTCGAAGATGTAACAAGAGGAGTACTTAATGCATTTGCCGAACTTGAGGAGCTGTCTGGTAGAAAGATACTGGATGGTGAAAGGATTATCACGCCAGCACAAGAGAATATAGGCGTTGATATTTATATATCGACAAGTAGTGCCGGAGGTGGGCTTCAAATGATGGTGGCCGGTGCCGTGAAATCAATGTCGGCACAAAGTGCACAAAAGGCCGCTTTAGGTGCGGGTGCGATTGTAATGGCCGTAATAGCCTCAAATGACAAACGCCTGCCTCATGAGAAAATAGAACTAATACGAGACCTGCGGCCTGACATGATACTGTTGTCAGGTGGAACTGACGGTGGAACTGTATCTCATGTTGTAGAATTGGCCGAGTTTATAGGTGCCGCTAATCCCAGACCACGTCTGGGAATGACATTTAAACTACCCGTTATTTATGCCGGCAATAAAGACGCACGAGACAGTGTCAATAATGTTTTAAAGGACAAAACTGCATTAAGAATAACAGACAATATTCGACCCGAACTGGAAAGAGAAAATCTTGGCCCTGCAAGGCTGGAAATTCAGGATCTGTTTTTAGAGCACGTAATGGCACACGCTCCCGGGTATAAGAAGCTAATGTCATGGACTGGTGTTCCTATAATGCCAACCCCTGGTGCAGTTGGCGAGATGATACGGACAATTGCCGGAAAAGAAAATATTAATGTAGTTGGCGTTGACATAGGTGGCGCAACCACAGATCTGTTTTCGGTCTTTGACGGGGCCTTCAATCGTACTGTGAGTGCCAACTTTGGAATGAGCTACAGCATTTCAAATGTAATGATGGAAACCGGCATTGAGAACATTATGAAATGGCTCCCATTTGATATAGAAGAGATTGATATTCGTAACAAGATAAAGAACAAGATGATTCGCCCTACCACCATCCCTCAACTGCTGGAAGACTTGATACTTGAACACGCTATAGCAAGAGAAGCTTTGAAACTCTCATTCGTACAACATAAAGCACTTGCAGTTGGACTAAAGGGTGTCCAGAAAATGAAGGATATGTCTGAAACGTTTGAACGGGCAGCAGAGGAAGAGACGCTGATAAGGATGGAGAGGTTAGATCTTATTGTAGGCAGTGGCGGTGTTTTGTCACACGCACCTAGAAGGTCTCAGGCCATGATGATGATGATAGATGCATTTCAGCCGGAGGGTGTGACGATGATAGCAGTAGATAGCATATTTATGATGCCTCACCTTGGTGTACTCTCTACTATAAATGAAAAGGCGGCAACAGAGGTATTTGAAAAAGATTGCTTGATCTATCTTGGAACATGTATCTCTTTAATCAATTCAGGAAAACATGGCTCTCACTGCCTGGACTTTGTAATAACATATTCTGATGGGGAAAAAATTGAGGGTTCAATGTCTTTAGGAGATGTTAAGGTCTTTAAATTAAAAGAGGGAGAAACGGCAGAGGTTGAGATATCACCTGCCAAAAAATTTGATTTAGGTGAAGGTAGAGGCAAAAAGTTGCTAAAAGAGGTTGCCGGCGGCGTTGTTGGCCTGGTTATCGATACTCGCGGGAGACCACTTTACTTTGACAGCAGCAAAGGAAATGCGAAGATTGACAAGGCCATTTCGAGATGGAATATGGCCTTTGATGCGTATCCGACATAACGTTTTTTTGAATAGATATGACACACGCATATACACCCGGCTTAAGACTAGCCAAAAATTTAAGAATAAGAAAAAGCAGGAGCCTCCCTCTTCCAGGTGATGTAATTGTAAAAAAAGGGGACATGGTGAAATCCGGTGATATTGTAGCCAGGACAAATCTGCCTGGCAAAGTCCATTCCGTAAATGTAGTAAACCGCCTTGCTATTCTTCCGAATGATTTGCGCAAGAATATGATAAAAAAAGAGGGTGACAATGTCGTAAAAGATGAACCAATAGCGGAGACTAAACCATTTATAAAAATGTTTAAGTCGATTTGTCTCTCTCCTATAACCGGAATAATTGAAAGTATTTCAGACATTACCGGACAGGTTTTATTAAGAGAGCCTCCTAAGCCTGTCCGGATAAGCGCATATATAGATGGTAAAATTGTGGAGACGATAGAAAAAGAAGGTGTTGTCGTAGAAACGAATGCTACTTTTGTTCAGGGTATTTTCGGTATCGGTGGAGAAACCAGCGGTGAGTTACAGATCATAGTTAATTCCCCTGATGATATTGTAAAGCCGGAAGATATAAATGAATCCCACAGAGGGAAGATAATTGCCGGCGGTTCAATAATCTATTCAGATGCTATTAAGAAGGCACTGGATTCCGGTGTTAAAGGAATCGTTGTAGGCGGAATTCGTGATACAGAAATAAATGAACTTCTTGGATATGAGCTGGGAGTTGCAATTACGGGATCGGAAGAGATTGATATAACAATTATTATTACTGAAGGTTTTGGCCAAATCGGAATGGCACAGAAGACATTTGAGGTTCTGAGACAAAGGGAAGGATCCATTGCATCCATAAACGGCGCTACGCAGATAAGAGCTGGAGTGGTCAGGCCGGAAATCATAATACCCTACAACGAAGAAGAGGTTTCCGAAATGCCCGCTGAAAGTATATCATCGACGGGTGATGGAACGGCAGGAATTGCAATTGGCAATCAGATACGTATAATCAGGGATCCAAATTTTGGAATGCCTGGCAAAGTAAAAGCTTTACCAAGTGAATTACGAATAATAGAAACTGAAGCTATGACCAGGGTTCTGGAAATTGAATTTCCCGATGGAAAAACCGCAATTGTACCAAGAGCAAATGTTGAGGCGATTGAGGGGTAGAGAATTGATAGATTGATAGATTGATTTAGGGATTTAGGGATTTAGGAATTGGGGGATTTAAGAATTAAGAGATTAAAGGATTGAGGAATTGATTTGAGAATTTAGGGATTGAGGAATTTAAGAATTGGGGAATTATAAGAAATTTGAAGAGTTACCATGTTGGCAAAAAACAAAGGAATTATGTAATGCCGTCTTCAAGCTAATTAATAAGTCAACATTTAAAAGAGATTTTGCCCTTAAAGATCAGATTTGGAAATCTGCCGGTTCTACAATGGACAATATCGCTGAAGGATTTGATGATGGTTCAACACGTGAATTTATTCGTTTTTTAGGTTATTCACAAAGATCATGCGGTGAAGTCCAATCCCAGTTATATCGTGCTTTAGATTGTGAGTATATTGATGAATTAGAATTCAAGATAGTTTACGATCTTACGAGTGATTGCAGAAAGCAGATTAAGGGTTTTAGAAAGTATTTAAGAAATTATAAAAGGGATTGAATGACTATTTGATCTAAGAATTGAAAATCGGTTTTTAATTCCTGAATCCCTAAATTCCTGAATCCCTAAATTCTTAAATTCCTAAATTCTTAAATTCCTAAATTCAAAAACCATGCATAGGAAATTAATTACATCTATTTTATCTATCATAATACTATCATACCCATCTACCACTTTTGCAGTGGGAGCAGGCAATCTTATTCTGCCAGGAGACTTTCAGGCTTTTGACACGCCAAATGACAGTGGCAAACGTATAACACTCAGATGGCAGACTTCTCCCAGTGAATCAGAGGGTGTTGAATATGTGGTATATGCATCAACTAAGAGAAACGGGCCTTTTAAAACAGAAGCCTTGCGCATCAGCTCTACTACCATGTATGAGGAGGGTTCGGATTCTCATTATCATCTTGTAATAATAGAACCTGATAAACTCTTCAACACAGAACATTCTGATAAGAGTGTGAAAACAACCTGTTTTTTCAAACTTGTTATGACGTCAAATCTGGCGAGTAAAGAGGTAAAGAAAATTGTCTCAGCAACTCCGGAGGGAAACTGGTTTAACTGGTCGAGATCTAATAATTTTATAATAATGGTCCTCTTTTCAATTCTTATATTATGGTGTATCAGACATGCCAAAAGAGTCCCAGGTCTTTTTATCAGGAAAATAAAAGGATTAGATGCCATAGACGATGCGTTAGGAAGAGCGACAGAGATGGGTAAACCTGCGCTATTTGTCCATGGCCTTAACGACATGGACAGTATCTCTACAATTGCTGCCATAAATATACTTGGAAGAATTGCATTAAGGGTTGCAGAATATGATACACCTCTTAAGGTATCTAACATCTATCCAATTGTTTTGTCTGTGAGTCAGGAAGTTGTTAAAGAAGCATATTTAGAGGCGGGAAGACCTGACGCATATGTCGATGACAATGTGTTTTTAGCGGCTTCTGAACAGTTTCCATATGTGGTAGCTTTGAGTGGCATAATGACTCGTGAAAAACCTGCGGCAAATTTCTTTGTAGGATATTTTTATGCAGAATCTCTGATTCTTTCCGAAACTGGTGCGGCTACAGGCGCTATTCAGATTGCAGCAACAGATGCCTTTACCCAATTACCTTTTTTTATAACAACATGTGATTATACTCTTATGGGTGAAGAACTATATGCAGCGAGCGCTTATTTGTCAAGAGAACCATTACTTCTGGGTAGTTTGCGTGCACAGGACATAGCCAAAGGAATTCTTATAGGTGTAATAATCTTCGGCGTATTGCTTGCGACATGTGGAGTAGACTTCATTAGTTTTATCTTTAAACCCGGTTGATTTTGCCGAAGGCTTAACCTGCCCGACTTAACTCACTATAAGGAAGCCAGGAAAACAGGAGGAAAGCGACAGAATAGGTTAACGTAATATATGTAAAAAAAATAATGGTCTTTTTTTAGAAGCAGAAGAGGCAATATCACGCGGAGGCACGGAGAAAAGAGAGAGTAGAAAAAAATAGCCATAAAACTAAAAAAAACCTTGGCGAGCTTAGCGTGAGGGGGAAAAAGAAGTTCTCACGCTCCCCGGACAAAAAGCGCCGAGGACAGGGAGCCGCAAAGAGCGCTAAGGGGAAAAAGAAGGTTTAACGCAGAGGCGCTGAGAACACAGAGGGTAAAAAGCTTTTATCTTTTAATTCATTTTGTGCTTTCTTTGCGACCTCAGCGTTGAAGTGAATCAATAATAATTTAATAATGGAATTGGATTCATAATTCATTATTCGGTGTTCGATATTCATGATTTAGGGATCTAGAATTAAGACTGTAGTCTGGTCTGCCGGGGAGAGGCTTTTTTCTAAGTTCGGTTTGAAAGAGAATTTTAAAATTATAAAAGAGAATGTAGAATAAAGAACGCCGAACTTCGAATAATGAATTCAGCAGAAAGTATGATTTAGAAGATAACTTGTTTTTATATTTTCTTTGTGCCTCTGTGCCTCCGTGTGAAAAAAGAAGAATCTTTTAAGATAATCACACAAAGGCGCAAAGGCACGGAGAAAACAAAAAGAGTTGTAATTTATGATGAACAGTGAAAAGAATGAAATAGTCTTTTTTTAGAAGCAGAAGAGACAATATCACGCAGAGGCGCAAAGAACGCTAAGAGAAAAAAAGTGAGTCATGGCTCATAAATATTCGTATATTTTCTCGGTAGTTTTATTCTTTGCGATCTCGGCGTCTTGGCGTGAGGGGAAAAAAAGAAGATTTAACATGCCCGACTTAAACTTGATTATATAAGGAATACCAACTGAATGAATTTTCTTAAAAGAACAGTACCTATGATTATTGCATTTGTTATGGGTGTATTGATGGCTTTTCAATACTATGTTCCTCATGAAGCGTCACAGAATCTGTTGAAAATTGTAACGAGATGGGGAATGATAATATCAGGATTCGCTATGTTCATAGGAGCTTATAGTCTGTTCCACATGCACTGGAACCGAATTAAACAGAAGGTGTCAGGATGGGGTTATAGCATGTTTGTGTTCTTTGGGGCCGGGATAACAATTTTATTTGGCCTCTACAACGGAGGTGAATTCTTCTGGAATGATAAGCAGGCAGGTACTATGTTCGACTGGATATTTGATTATGTACAGGTACCTGCCGGTGCTACAATCTTCTCTATCCTCGCATTCTTTATGGCATCTGCTGCATATAGGACCTTCAGGGCCAGAAACAAAGAGGCAACTATCCTGCTGGTATCTGCCATAATAGTTATGCTCGGTCGTGTTCCCGTCGGTACCATGATATCGCAATATATCCCGATAGCTGCTGACTGGATAATGTCTGTGCCAAACCTGGCTGCTAAAAGGGCAATCTTAATAGGAGTGTCTATTGGTGTTATTGCGACCTCAATAAAGATAATATTCGGTATTGAGAGGGCATATCTTGGGGGTGGGGATTGATGGAAAAGTTACTCAAGATAGACAGACGCATAATATTTGTACTCGTTGCATTGGCCGTAACAATACCATTACTTTTCAGATTTAAGATGGCGGTACCACCGACAAAACATGTTATCAGTATGTATGACAAGATTGATTCCCTTCCTAAGGGTTCTCATGTCCTTATATCCTTTGATTATGATCCATCGTCAAAGGAGGAACTCCAGCCAATGGCTGTGGCCTTATTGCATCACTGTTTCAAGAAAGATATTAAAGTTATAGGTATGACACTCTATCCTGCTGGTTCAGGTCTGGCAGAAAAAGCAATCAAGGAGACCGGTAAGCTGTATAATAAGGAGAGTGGAAAAGATTATGTTTTTCTGGGCTTTAAGGCAGGTAGTTCATTGGTAATAATGAATATGGGTGAAGACATCTACACAGCATTTCAAGAGGATTTTTATGGCGAAAAAACTCTTGGTATGCAGGTTCTCAGTGGAGTCGGCTCATTACGAGACATTGATTATGCTGTTAATCTTACGGCAGGCGGAATTTATGAGGCATGGATAGTATATGGTAGAGAGAAATACAATTTCGATCTGGGCGTTGGCTGTACTGCAGTAATGGGGCCTGAGATGTATCCCTTTATTCAGTCTAAGCAGTTAACCGGATTTTTGGGTGGGTTAAAAGGTGCTGCGGAGTACGAGACATTAGTGGATGAAAAAGATAGAGCTGCTGCCGGTATGTCTCCACAGAGTGTTGTACATGTGCTAGTTGTCTGTTTTATATTGTTCGGGAACTTTATATATTTTATGTCTGGTAGAAAGAAATAAGAGATGAACAGAAGCAGAGATGTCTATATACTTTTTTCCATACTGATAACATTTTCAATAATTAGCGTGGCCTATCTATCATTTGGCTGGTTGGATATATGGGGAGACGGATTAGGTATAATCACGGCTGCTGCAATAACGCTTGCCATGTACAGCTTTCTCTATAAGGACAACCCTGTATTTAAGGTTGCTGAAAATCTCTTTGTGGGAGTTGCCATGGGATATTCAATTATCATCGTATGGTATAATATTCTTAAACCTGATGTCTTTGAGGCCTTAATATTACCGATATTTAGAGATACTGGCAATGCGCCACAGTATTCGGTTATTATCCCTACGTTACTTGGTTTATTCATGTTCTTGCGGTTTTCATCTAAACTGTCATGGCTCAGCAGATGGTCATTCGCATTTATCGTAGGAATGGGATCGGGAATTGCGATCCCAAATTTTATTAATGCCATATTGTTGAGACAACTTGAACCTATGTTCACATCATTATATACAGGCAGTTTCCTGGGTACTGTAAACACGCTATTGATACTTATTGGAGTCGTATCAGTACTTTTCTATTTCTTCTTTTCAATGGAACACAAAGGTGTGATTGGAGGGGTTTCAGTGATCGGTGTCTGGTTCCTTATGATAGCTTTTGGTGCATCTTTTGGCTATACGGTAATGGCCAGGATGTCACTCCTGATCGGGCGGATGCAATTCCTATTGAAAGATTGGCTTGGAATAATACAGTAGCAAGAGCTTAGGCCACATAACACTATACCAAAGTGGTTCCAAGGGTAAAAATATGACAACAGAAATAATAATCCTGCAAATATGCATAGGCTTTTATAGAAATTATAGTTACCAATGGTTCGCGAACCATTAGGCAGATTTTGATACTTTAGTGTGCACAGAAGGTCTATGGCTGCTGTCTGTACCCCCCTTTTCGGTCAAGCTCTAGTTAAAATACTTACTCAACAATTCTATAGTCGCTTTGTCGTGCAGATTGTCTTTGCCATATCCTGGTACGGCACCTGCTTCTAATGCTTTATCCATTTGATCCTTATAGTTGGTGACCATCATAAGTGGTACTTTGAAGCGTCCATCATCTTTTATTTTCTTAATCAGTTCCAGACCGCTCTCCTGATCAAATGCCCCTATCCTGTTAATAATAACTAAGCAATAATCTTGTTCTTCCAGGTACTCCATCGCCCTCTTTAGCTGTTTCAACCTCGTTACCTTTGCGGAAAAATTTTTCTCTAACAATGAAGTAATTTGTGGATGATCCAGGTCACAATGACCGACTATCAATGCATTTTTCATAATAACGGTGCTCCTCTCTTTATTTATTTCAGTAAATAGCAATCTTTTCTATATATATATAATCCGGATCGTTTAACTGTATCTAACAATGGCCAAAATGTCAATATCAGCACTGTTTTTCAACATATGATGAGCGACAATCAGAATTCAAGTTTTTAGCAGAAATCTATAGACTATCCAACAGATAGGGACAGCGACTGTTTATAGGTTACCTTCAACCTGCCCGCCTTCCTATGCTCCTTCTTTTCTCCGTTTCATATAAGGAAGCCAGGAAACCAAGAGAAAACCGGGAGGATACAGACTTAGCTCTCTACAAGTATACACTTTTTCATTTTGTTACTTTCCTCCTCTACTCTTTCTTTTCTCCGTGCCTTTGTGCCTTAGTGTGATTATCTTAAAAGATTCTTCTTTTTTCACCTGCCCGACTTCGT
>JAIQZR010000116.1 GCA_021777035.1 Candidatus Scalindua sp.
CTCCTGTACTCCTTGGAGTGGAAAAACTACAATCCTCTTTTCGTGTACCCTGGCTTAATGGAAAATCAATAGAAATTATTTGGACTGCATGATCAGGGGCTCATTATGATGATTTAAACACCTGTGAAAATCGGTGTTTAATGAGCTGTGTAGAATATTGCTAAACTATTGGCATAGACGAACTCATATGCTCTTGCAACTATAACACACTTAATATATTTTTTGTACTTTCTAATACGTCTTTTTCTGCTTTGCCTTCTGCGTGAATTATCTTTATTTTACCTTTTCCATAAGGATGCCACTTCCGGGAAAATTTCTCTGAAGGGTAACCATTAAATACAACCAGTTCCGGTATTTCCAAAGCGGCGGCAACATGCTGGCCCATAGAATCATATCCCACGTAAAACTGACTTCGAGATATCAGGGCCGCAAATTGACCGATACCACCCTTGTAAGCAATTAAATTGGGATTTGAAGCAGCCGGAAATACTAAACCTTCATTAACTCTTACTACGACCTTGCCGCGTTCCTTCAATCGAACCATAACTTTATCAGCCCTCTCTGTCTCATCTACTCCAAATCCCTCATCCAGTATAACCTTGGCTCCTTGTTCTATCAGGAGTAAAACTACTTCAAATTCAAAGTCTTCACTTATCCTCTTATCATCATTTCCCCCAACACCAAAATTGACGGTTACGGTAAATTCATTGTTTTTAGCCAGCTTCTGATAAAATTCTTTTGCGGCTTCATTATATCTGGCCGGAACATTTAATCTGGGATAGGTAAAATCTTTTATCGCACATCCAAATGCCTTGTTTAACCATTCGTTGACATCTTCTCCCAATTTCCTCATCTCCTCGTCAGCGTATGCCAGAGGTTCGAAAAGATAATAACCGGTATCTTCTCTGACTAACGGCAATAAACCCAATTGTGTAATCCTGGAGTTCGAATCAATTATTACATATTCACAAGGCTCCATATCCTTTGTTTCTCTGTTTATGTTTTTCAGTGCTTCCAGCCAGCTTTCCAGCCGTGAAATCAATCCGCCCCTTCTTTGGTAATCCAATGGTATTATTTGTATGTTTTCATCACCACCGAACAGTTCGTAGTTTTTCCTGTTTGCCAGGAACAGAACTTTTGCTTTTGGAAACAACTTCTTTGATCTCTCAATTATTATACTGGTTATGGCCACATCTGCCCCGATAGTAACTCGTGATATAATAAAAACCTTCTTAACATTGTGAATTTGTGCTTGACCAACTTTGTCAGGAAGAATCAAATCCCTCACCCTGTCCAGTAAATCCTGTTGCGTGAATAAGCCGAATGTTTTTAGTGTTAGATCTATATGAACAGCCTCAGGCAAATCTCTTATCATCTGTATAACATAACTGAATATTTCATAATAAACATCCCTGTCGACAGCATTAAAAGAGTCGTTTAACGGTTCAATAATAGCTTTAAAAGTTGCATCAATCCCTGATTTAGCCAGCGACTCATCTTTGTGTATTGCAATATCGAACAGATCCTTGACTCTCTGCTTGTCAATTCCTATTCCCAGGCAGTGTTCTTCCATTATTTTCTTTGCAATTACCTTTGCTCTCTTTGTCATGTCTGCCTCGCTGTGGCTTGAAAAGTATATTACCTAAATTGAGCGATTTGAGCCCGCCCGTACCGAACAACACGTTCGGGCGGGTAGCCGCATCCTTTAAGGTTGCGTGACTTACGTAAAATTTACATGCCCCATCTGATGGCAATGTCATTGAATTAAGTTATAAAATATGGAGTGCATCATCCCCGTCCGAACGGCCTGGCCGGGCAGGCGTGATGATGCGTTTTAAAGCAGTGACACGGTCACTGCACTCCATAAAGAGAGATATGTTTTCAACATTTGAAAATTAAATCTCTTAATTCAATGACATTGCTGACAAATGGCAGACGTACTTGCGAAAAGTCCTCGGCGCTTTTTGTCCGGGGAAGCAAGGTTTACTGTATGCATGATTATTTTACTATACCTCAATCCTTATTAAGTCCATACACGTCTGCACCACTTCTTCCGGTGATATTCTCGTCATACAACGGTGATCAGTAGGGCAAGTCTTTATATGGCACGGAGAGCAATCAACATCCTCCCTGATTACTTTGCCAATTTCATACTCTGTTTCTGTATATCTTGGGTCAGTGGGGCCCATGAGTACGACAACCGGCTTCTTAAACGCTACCGCAAAATGTCTTGGACCGGAATCTACGGTTACCAGTAAACTACACCTTTTCACAAGTACCTTAAGGACATCAAGAGGTATCGATTCTTTTGAAAGGTTGATCAGGTTTTTCTTCGAAATACCCTCAATATCATTCACAAGCTTGATTTCACCCGGCCCGCACACCAACACAATATTACAATCACTGGCATCTCTTAATAAATCTGCTGTTCTGGCAAACCCCTCGGCAGTCCAACACTTTGAGGATCCGTAAGACGCACCCGGGTTTATCAGAATATATGGTTTCTTATCGATATCGTATTTTTTTAACAATCCGTTTGCACTCTCTTCAGCTTCTCTTGAAACAAACAACTCCAACTGCTTCGCTCCTATCTTACATCCGGGTTGAGCACATAATCGCAAATAATAATCAGCCATATAAGTTGGCTGAAACTTCCCACCTTCGCTTAGTCTTTCTATACCGTCCGTTAAGAGGAAGGAGCGGGCATCACGCTTATAGCCAATTCGTTTCTTTACTCCACCCGCCCACATCACAAATGCCGAGCTGAATGAATTCGGGAATAAGAACCCCAAATCATATTTTCCCTGTCTTATATTTTGAATCACACCTGAGGACTCCTTTATATTATGGCTCAATATTTCCAGCGAAGAGAAGAATCCTTTTTTGCTTTTTTTCACTTTAGGTTTTAATTCTACAACCTCATCAAACCAGGAAGAACCGTCTATTATGCATCTTAAATTCTTTTTTATTAGTAGTGTTATCCGAGAATCCGCAAAATTTTCCCTGATATATCTAAACGCGGGAGTTGCCATTACAACATCACCAACCCAATTGGGTGCTCTGACAATAATTTTTTTTGCCATGATCAGTTGTCCCATTTTGAATTGACTGCGGTGAAAGCATTATACTTTATTGCATAATGCTCGACATTGGCCTGCTTTAACTGTCTTGAGATCTCTTTGTCATATGGCATTACAAAATCCTTGATCTCTTCCCATACAGGAGAAGGAATCTTCTCCATCATATTTACTAATATGGAAAACAACTCCTTTGATGATTCATTACAATACATGTTTACATACCAGGGAAAGGTACGTTGTAACCTTGAAATGAAAAGATTATGCTCCTCTCCAAAGTCCAGACATGTATCATCAGTGAAGTTATCCAGTGCCTTCATCTTATCATAGTTTATGAAGTTACCCTTCTTGCTGATATCGTAAGCCACGGTTCTGGGGAATGGATAGAAAATTGACCATCTGAATCTACCGGGTTTTATTATGCCGAGAAGTTTTACTGTTTCAAGAATATCTTCTTTGGTTTCATGTGGAAGCCCGAACATTACAAATGCTGATGAGTGAAGATTGTACTTGTGGGCACTTTCAAATGCACGTATTATATCTTTATTTGTCATTGGACGTTGTAGTACGTCTCTCCGAATCCTTTCGCTTCCGCTCTCCAGCCCGAACTTAATAATCATACACCCGGCATCTTTCAATAATTTTGCTCTGTCATCATCAAATGCCCTTATATGCGCATTGGCGACAAATGGTACTTTTACCGCCTTCTTATACTTTTCACAAAATTCCTTAAGATATGTCTTGTTGGAAGTAAATATATCATCATCAAATATAAATGTTGTAATATGTTTATAGTTATCAAGTATATAGATTATTTCATCTATTATCTCATCAACATCATGCCTTCTTATATAATTAAGGTCTTTTGTACTGCTACCTGTCTCTTCTTTATAACGTTCTACAATGGAGTGATTAAAACAATAGGTACACTTGAATGGACATCCTCTCGATGTCATCAATCTGACCCAGCCACCTTCCGCATCGATCATACCTTGAAAATCAAAGAGTTCGTAGTCCTTACGTGGCAAATCAGCCAACTTCGGTAATGCCCTGACACTATTGGAAACTACTTTTCCATTATCCTTAGACCATATGTTAGCAATGCGCCTGGTATCAGCACCGTTCTCAATATTGTTAGCTAACTCCAATACCGCCTCTTCGCCTTCGCCCACACAGACATAGTCAAAACACTCTTCTTCTACAACCTCTTCAGGAACCATGGTGGCATGAATCCCGCCACACACAATAGGCGTTTCACAAAAACTCTTAATGAATTTCGCAATCTTTAAAGCATACTGATACTGAGGAGTAACAGTGGAAAAACCTATTAATCCCGGTTTGTATTTTTCAATAATCTCCCGTATTTCACTATTATCTGGCAGCTTAGCCAATTTCTCGTTCAGGTTTATTAATTTCGTATCATGCCCATGTTTCTTCAATACGGCAGAAATATAGACAATTCCAAAATTAAAACCGACTTGTGAGTTAATGTTAGGATATATTAAGAGGACTTTCATTCGTGTTAATTATATATATTCATTCAGTAAATAAAATCTATTTTTTTATATTATAAAAAACCAATACCAAGACAAGATGAAGGAAAGATTAAGACATGTTAATTTGACAGGCTATTCAATCTCATCAAATGGAGCTTGCAACCAATCCGCTTCTTCCGGGAATTAACTCGTATTTTATATCCCTTATTGGGGCGTCGCGAAATGACTTCGCAATTACATTCAATGGCGTATATTCGTAGCCACTGGAAATAGTTTTCTTAAGGAATTGGTCAAATTCATCCTTATAGATATTCCCCTCTACCTCTGCATGAACGGTAATTATATTTGGAACATTGTCTCTCAGATATGAAATCTGGTACTCTACAAGATTGTTGACATCTATAAGATCAAGTCCTACCAACTCCTCGATGCAAGGTTGGTTAGTTGGTATCTGCAGTGTATTTAGTGTCTCGCCGTTAATACGCGGATAAAATGGCAATCTGCCTCTTGTATCACATGAATATTCCAGACCCAGTGAATCCTGGATTTTGAGGCTCGTCAAATTACAAAACCAGGCAGGTGCAGCAGTCGCTTTTGGCTCCGTACCGAGGATACTTCTGTAGGCATTAAATGATTTTTCAAACTCTTCCTTAATCCTTTCCCTCGAGAGCCTGTCCAGGTTGTCCTGCCACAACCTGTGGTCCCAGGCATGTACGCCGATTCCATGACCCTCTTTTCTGATTGAATCGACGGTCTGAGGCAATGCTGCGGCAATTATTGGCGCCGGTAGTAGAGTGCCATAAAGCATAGTCTTCATCCCATACATCCGAGGGGCTCCAGTCCTCAACATCTTTGAAAGAAAACCTTTTTTTCTGAATATATTCCATACGGCCTTCCCGGAGTTATCTGGGCCAAAGGAGAGAAAGAATGTCGCCTTTATGCCATATTTTTTGAGAATTTCCAACAAAGCAGGTACTCCCTTTTCCATCCCCTGGTATGTATCCACATCAATCTTCAGAGACATTACACGGTTACTCAAGCGCATAACAGGCCCTTAACTCTGCTCTCTTCTATAAAAAAGTCAAGAGTCTTTTCAAGGGCGGAGTTCAGATCCACCACGGGTTCCCAACACAATAACTCCTGTGCCTTTTTTATTGAAGGTTTCCTGGTTGAGATATCCTGATACCCCTCACCGTAGTACTTATCTGAAGATACTTCAATGATCTCTGAGGTACTTACACTATACGCTTCAGTCTCAGGATGTCTCCTGTACAAAGCAAGTAACCTATCAGCAAGCTCCCTCATACTGCACTCATTATTCGGGTTACCGATATTAAATATCTCGCCACGACATATGTTGTTTTTATTCTCAATAATCTTCATAAGGCAGTTTATCCCATCGTCTATATAGGTGAAACACCTCTTCTGCATCCCCCCGTCAACAAGCCTGATCGGTTCGTTCATCACGATATTTATTATGAATTGTGTAACAACCCTTGAACTGCCTTCTTTCGCCGCATCAATGTCGTCAAGTTTCGGACCTATCCAGTTAAACGGTCTGAAAATAGTAAAATCAAGCTTTCCTTCAGTCCCATATGCCCATATAACCCTATCGAGAAGCTGCTTCGCGCACGCGTAAATCCATCGCTGTTTCTTTATAGGACCGAGGACAAAATTACTTTTATCTTCAGAGAATTCAGGATCACTGTTCATACCATAAACCTCAGAAGTTGATGGAAACAGGATCCTCTTCCCGTATTTCACACATAACCGAACTATGCGAAGATTTTCTTCAAATCCAAGCTCGAAAACCTGAAGAGGTTCCTTTATGTAATGTGCCGGTGTTGCTATAGCAACAAGAGGGAGTATCACATCACACTTCTTTACGTGATAATCTACCCACTCCTTGTGTATCGTAATATCACCTTCTATAAAGTGAAACCGTGGATTATCGATAGAGTGCGACAATTTTGAACACGACAAATCCATTCCATACACTTCCCAGCCTGTTGAATTCATTATTTTTTTAACAAGTTTATTACCAATAAAACCATTTACTCCTAAAATCAGGATTTTCATTTTTCCCTCCTTTTACTAAGTGAAAATTTCTCTATTATGCAGTGAATGCCTTGTGGCAAATTTGTATCCGTCTAATTCCTCATACTCCTTAATCTGACATCTCTTTAACAAGAGCGCACCGTCTTCGGTAGCTACAAGAATTCCTTGCTGGTCAAACGATACAATCTCACCTGGATCCGTATTCGTTTTCATTGGTACAGGTTCACACTCCCAGATAAACATTTTCTGGTTTCTGAAAAAGCAGAAAGCACCGGGCCAGGGATGAGTTACCGCCCGAACAAGGTTGTAAATTTCAAGGCTACCTCGATTCCAGTCTATCTTCCCGTCATCCGGCCTCCTTCCTCCATAATACGATCCGCCTGACAGATCCTGAGGTATTCTCTCATTTCGTCCCGCCTTTATCAGATCCCATGCCTTATCAAGAACAACTACGGCTTCTTTCTCCATCTTCTTGTGAAGAGTGTATGCTGTATCAGTGAAGAGTATAGGGATTTTTCCCTGGGCAATAATGTCACCCGCATCCGGTTTATCAACCATGTAGTGCAGAGTAACCCCTGTCTCCTTTTCTCCATTTACGATAACCCAGTTAACTGGGCAACGGCCCCTGTATTTCGGCAGCAGCGAACCATGCAGGTTTATAGCTCCCAGCCTTGGAATTGAAACTATTTCTCTCGGAATCATATTCCTGTAGTAAAATGAGAAGATAATGTCAGGAGCGAGTTTCTTTATTAAGGATATCCATTCGGGACGGTTAATGTTTTCCGGCGTATAATGGAGTATACCTCCGGATTCGGCTGTTTCTGCCATCGAATCAAAGAATACATTCTCATCAGAGTTGTCCTTGTGGGTAAAAACAGCAACTACGTTTTCTTTCTGCTCTATCAGGTATTCAAGGCATCTGCAGCCTATGTTGTGATATCCAAGCACTATAATCTTAATAACTGATTTCCTCCTTACGGGAATATATACTCTCAATCACAAACCTCGGCCTTCTCCTTACCTCGGAGTATATCCTACCTATGTATTCTCCCAGGAGACCAAACGCCAGAAACTGTGTACCCACAAAGAAAAAGAGCACGGCAAACAGCGTAAATACACCATTAACCGCCCACTCAACTCCCATAATTATTCTCATTGCGAAGAGAAATATTCCAAACCCGACTCCTGCCAGAGAAACTGCAAGTCCTAAAAACATGAGCATCCTCAACGGCCAGATTGAAAAACTTGTCATGAGGTCAAACTGAAGCGATATGAGGCGCATAATGCTGTACTTTGACTCCCCTTCATTACGAGAGTCATGCTTGACCTCAATTTCGGCCATATGCTTAGCATATGACGTGGCAAGAACGGGAATAAATGTTGAGATCTCCTTTGACGAGCACATCAGTTTCACAATATTTTTCCTGTAAGCCCTCAACATACACCCATAGTCCTTGAGTTTAACTCCTGTAATCTTCGCAGTGATCCTGTTTATTATATAAGAAGCGCATCTTCTGAATATTGAGTCTTTGCGCTTCATGCGAACTGTCGCGATTACCTCAAACCCTTCTTCGGCTTTCTTTACCAGCTTTGGTATCTCCTCAGGAGGATTTTGAAGATCAGCATCCAGAGTTACAACTATCTCCCCTGAACTTCTCTCAAACCCTGCAAAAACAGCGGCATGCTGCCCGTAGTTCCGGTTGAATTCTATTATCGTTATTCCCGATGTCACCGCCTGGAACTGTTTAAGGATGTCCAAGGAATTGTCCATGCTTCCGTCATCAATGAAGATAATTTCATACGTATGGCCCATTTCAGTCATAACTTTTTTAAGACGTCCTGAAAGCTCCATGATATTATCTTCCTCATTAAATATCGGAATTACCACTGATAGATAAGGTTTCCTAGTTTCCATTTAATAAAATATCCTCATTTTTTGAATTTATTTAATATATCCTTAATTGCAAAAACCACATCCTGTACATCAGTCTCTTTCATACCGGAATAGAGCGGAAGTGAAACTATCCGTTCCGATATATATTCGGTTTCAGGCAGGGAACCATCAGGCAGAGGATAATGCTTCTTGTAAAATGACAATTGATGAACCGCAAGAAAGTGAAGACCTGTCCCTATGTTTCGCTCTTTCATTTCCCGCGTAAATTCATCACGTGTAATCCCCACCTCTTCCTTATCCACTATTACGGTATAAAGATGCCGCGCATGTCTTATCGGATATGAAACCATACTCGGAAGTGTTAACTCACGAACATCGCTAAGCAGAACGTCATAAAGTGCTATCAGCTCTTCACGCCTTTCAATCATCTTGTCAAGTCGTTTCAATTGGATCAGACCTATCGCGGCCTGTATATCTGTCATATTATACTTCCATCCAGGAAGATGAAGATCGTACCCCTCCTTCTCGGCCTTGCCATAACGCCTCCATGCATCCTTGTCAACTCCGTGGAACCGTAAGAGGCGAAGCCTTTCATAGGTATCTTTATCATGTGTTGTAATCATGCCACCTTCTCCTGTAGTCATATTCTTAATAGGGTGAAAACTGAATACGGCTATATTGTCACTTGACCCTATCCGCCTTCCTTTGTATTCACTGCCTACCGCGTGTGCCGCATCTTCAATAAGTGTTATACTTCGGCTTTGGCAAATATCTCTCAACCCGTCAAGATCGCAGGCCTGACCGGCAAAATGAACAGGTACAATGGCCCTGGTCCGTTTCGTAATCGCCTCTTCAACACGCGACACATCAAGATTGATGGTATTTCGTTCCACGTCGACAAATACGGGTTTCCCACCACACAAGTGTATCATGTTCACGGTCGCCGGCCAGGTCAGAGAAGTCGTAATCACCTCATCTCCAGGCTGTAGATCGAGTATTTCCATAGCAAGATGCAGACCCGCCGTACATGAGGAGAGTGTCAACGCATAAGGGCTACCGACATATTCAGCAAACTCTTTTTCAAATGCCTGCACCTTTGGGCCTGAGGTTATCCATCCGGAAGAGAGAACCTCTACAACCGCGTTAATCTCGTCCTGTCCAATGTCCGGTCTCGAAAATGGCAGGAACGTATCTCTTTTCATTCTTTATCCTTTCTTGCTCTAGTTACTCAATAATTTGAAATTTCTTCGTTTCCCAACTACTCCCGACAATATAACGTCTGGAAAGAGAGTCTTAAGGTTGTTATAGTTTCGCATGTCTTTATGCTTGTCCAAAACAAGCATAAAGACATTATTGTCCCCCTGCAAAGATTTCGCCGTTTCCAGGTCGTTTACAGGTATCAGCTTACGCCCGGTATAGAATGGCACAACAGCTCTGGTCGTCTCTTCAGGCTGAAATGCATAAATAGGTCGCTCGTTTACTGCAACTATTTCACCCAACTTGCTACAGAATGGTATAAAACTTTTTTTCTCATTTAGATATGGAACAAATATCAGTACAAGCGTTATATAAGTCAGGCTCATTATCACAGGCACTCCACTCAATTTAATAACGTTACATTGAACAAATGAGCGGAAAATATAGATATAACTAATCGTAAGTAACGGTATTAACAAAACAAACGGAACGGTCTTGACCAGTCCGAGCTTATAAGCCACACCGGCTATAACAATAATGCTGATACCGCTAACACAAAGGATAACCCATTGGCTTATCTTCACAAATCTGCCGTTAATCAACCTGGATTCCACATCGTTTAACCATGAACCCGTAAGTATCGAAATAGAGGGAAAGAGCGGTACAAGATAAATAGTCCGTTTTGTCCCTGCAAGTGTGAGCATAAGCAGACCTGACACAAACCACAAAAAAAGAAAAAGCCTGTTTTCATCCTTAAATCCTTTGCGAAAAGCATAGAAGAATACGGCAGGCACCAACAAACTCCACGGCGCAAATGCCCTCCAGAAAACAGACAAATAGTAATAAAATGGTTTTACATGCCCCCCGGAATAGACAGCACCAACACCTGGTACAATACGCTGAAGGTTGTTATGAACAAGAAAAGTACTGATATGTTCCCAGGAACCTTCTTTCCGGAGAAACCAGAACCAGAGACCTATTCCTGTGCAGATAATAAAGAATCCGATCCACAGTCTTGCCCGTCTTATCTCCTGCCAATCCTTTCTCCACACTATCCAGCAAAAGAAAAGCAGGACTGGAAATGCGATACCAAGAAAACCTTTGGCGAAGAAAGCACCGGTGGCACAGAGGTAGCAGATTATATAAAAAACATCCTTTTTCTCACGCCCATCGGTTAACGCAAGATATAACCAGTAAACAGTCCCTGTTACAAAAAAGACAAGAGAGGTGTCCACAAGTGATTTGTGGTGGATATAAAAAAATTCACCGCTTAAGGAAAGCACCATACAGGACCACGCAGCGGCATTTTTACCATACATTTTTCTGGAGAGAAGATAGGTAAACACAAGAGTCCCAAGCCCGAAAAGGACGGAAGGTATTCTTGCCGCACTTGCCGAAGGACCTCCAAATATTTTGTAGGAAAGAGCTACACACCAGAAATAGAGAGGAGGTTTTTCCATGAACGCTTCACCGTTCAACCGTGGAACAGCAAGGGAAGCTCCCTCATCAAGGAACTCCCTGCCAATCTCAGCTACGCGAGGCTCATCTGCAGTCCAGAGGTCATGGTCAAATATACCCACAAATGACACCAAGAGTATTACGACTACAAACCAGTATCCGGAACAGTATAGTATTTGTTTAGTTTTCTGCACAATTAATTAGAGACGAATTAAAAACATGACACGTACCGGAATATATTAATAACCGGTTATAAACTAAGAAGCTGATTGTACATTACGGAACATTAAGAAATCATGAAGCCTTCATTAAAAAATGTTAACGATGTTGCTGCCAAATTTTCAGGAGTGCCAAAATGTGATTACTCCTTATTACGCTTTTGAATTATTAAGCTTTGATATGTTACATAGCCATTTGTTGGCTAAAATCACATTATTAACATTTCTTAATCTTTTCTTAATCCAGTCTTAATGTTTCTTAGTATATAAGTCACTTATTGCACTGCAGACAGAGTGGAAGTGAAGCGTGGTGATGTGTCAGTTTGCCATCATCTTAATTTTGTGAATCATTAAAGGAAATATTTTATGAACTGCTTTTATTCTCTTGGGCCACTGGCACTACTCGTTTCATACTTACTGCCTGTCATTCTTGTTTTTACTATGTTCCGAATTCTACTTGTCCTTGTTCACTTCAAAAGAGTTAAAGAGGACAAAAAACTTTATAACTGCTTCGTTCAAGGCTTGAGAATGGATTGTATGGTCTCTTCTTATTTTTGTGTAATCCCTCTTCTGTTAGTCTTAATCCTCCCATCACCGTTTCATTTACATGTTACTTTAATGCTCAAGTTTTATTTTTGTGCTACTTTTGCATTTGCACTATTTATGGAAATTGCAACTTTTCCATTTATCGAAGAATATGATCTTCGGCCTGACAGTGTTTTTATAGAATATCTAAAACATCCTCGCGAAGTAATGAAAACAGTTTGGGCAGAAAGTAAAGTTGTTTTATTACTACAAGGACCCTGCATGATTCTCGTTTTCATAACTCTCTGGAAGGCATTTGGTTATCTTTTTGATAACTATCAGCCTTGGAAATGGTGGATTCCCATCTGCGGTTTTCCATTATTTGCAGGCATACTTATTATGGGAATTCGTTCAAGTATCGGACATCGTCCTGCTAATATCAGCAGTTTCTCTTTTTCAAATAACCACCTGGTCAATGAGTTGACACTCAATTCAACTTACACCCTGTTTTATGCTATCTACCGACGGTTTAAACATGAAAAGAATCCTTCAAGAATTTATGGAGGCATGAGCAATTTCGATGAAATGCGTTCTTTTTTTCTGGGTAATGGCTTCCATAATATATATGATGAGCCGACATTTGAAAACCCCGCCTTCCGTGGTGTATGGGGAGTTTCAGATGAGGATCTGCTACTTAAAGCACATGAAATATTTCTTTCTCATGGTAATCAGCCTTTTGTCAGTATCCTGCTCTCTACCTCTAACCATTCACCATTTGAATTCCCGGAAGGGCGCATTGAATTGTATGAACAGCCTGCCAAGACAAGACATAATGCAATGAAGTATGCCGATTATGCATTAGGCGAATTTTTTAAAGTTGCAAAAAAATCATCGTATTATAAAAATACAATTTTTCTCGTTGTAGCAGATCATGATACCAGGGTACGTGGCGACCAGCTTGTGCCTCTTGATCGTTTCAGAATTCCTGGACTAATCATTGGTCCGGATGTACCTGTCTGCAAGTATGAAAAAGTTGCAAGTCAACTGGATTTATTACCCACTATTTTACATTTCTCAGGAGTAGATACTATACATCCAATGATAAGTAGGAATTTGATGGAACCTGATGACGGGTATCCCGGTCACGCATTTATGCAATACGGACTTCACAATGCATATCGAGTGGGCAATGATGTCATCATCAGATTACCTGAATCGGAACCCAGGCAGTTCAGTTGCGAAAATAATAAACTGGTTCCAAAGAAGCTGGACGAAGAGATGGCAAAGGATTCCCTTGCTCATTGCCTTCTCCCATGGATTTTATACAGCAAAAAACTCTATAAGGTTCCTGAATCATTACAACAAACCGAACCAACCCGTCTGAGTGCTGGCAATGGCGAGCATATTTATTCGTGACTTGCTAATCTAGATCATAACACAGAAGAGAAGCCCGGTATACGCCCTGCCGATCATTCTCGTCCTTTGGTTTACTATATTTTCTTTGTTAGCGTGATTAATAGATCGCGAACCAGTAATCGTTCCATGTTGTTTGATATGCGGGTTCAGGCCAGGAAACTCCTGATCTGCTTTTCGTGGATTCCTTTATAATAACAGCTACTGACCGATCGACACGTTCGTTCAGCAGTTTTCCAAGCTCAGCCACTTCGATGTGTCGCCAGGAGCTGTCGGGATATGATAAGCCGTAACCGAGTTCACCGTCACGCATAAACAGATATGCGTCATCACGCTTGTAAACATAACAGGCTGTATGTACCGTTCTGGAGTCTGCTACCAGGATGGTATTCGTAGTTATGTGATCCTGCTGAGAGCGCAGAAAAGTGGACATTCCCGTTTTAACGGATTGTTCCGTCGGCAGAGCAAAGGGAAACGTCAGCATTATATCGATTGCAGGGAAGCCGTGCATAATCGTCTTTCTCAGCCCGTTTTGCACGCGCAGGGTTATTAACATGGCCACGAAACACACTACCGCCGCACAGACACAGTACAACCGTTTATAAACCTCTCCGGAACCATAAACCTGCATGTACAGAGCGGGAGTAAACGCGATGATGAGCATGAACAGAACCAGAAGGCCTGTTATAACACCCAATAAAATTGAACAATATTTGAACGTACCTCCTTTTCTCTGTCGGAAATAGTCAGCAAGCCTGACCGCAATCAATACTGCCAGAGGAGGAAAACAGGGAAGGATATAGGTAAGCATCTTTCCGGAAGAGATCGAAAAGAACAGCAACGGCATAATTACCCAGCATGCGCAGAACCGAACAACAGAACGACGGTGATGTTCATGTGGCCATCGACCCAGGATAGCAGGAACAAACAGAATCCAGGGAAGCGTTCCAACAAGGAAATAGGGAACCAGAAACCAGAACGGCCGCGAGTGCATACTTGAGTCTGCCGAAAAAAAGCGTTGGAAATGTTCCTCCCAGAAAAAATAGCGCCAGAAATCCGGCTCTCGCAAGGCAATCATGAGACACCAGGGTAACGCGACTACCACAGCTGCCAGCAAAGGAAGCCATGGTACCGTGAAAATCTCACGCCAGCGCCTCTCCCACAATAAAAACGGGACCATTATCACTGTCGGCACCATAATAACAAGAAAGCCTTTTGTCAGGAATGCAGCACCGCAGAAACCCCGCTGAGCAGAAGCCATCTATTCCGTCTTCTTAAAGATTTGTTGTTACCGGCTATAAATAAACACGCCAGCATCGCGGTCAGGAAAAAAGTCAACAAGCTGTCCAAAATACATATTGTACCCACGCCGTAGACGCCAACAAAAGTCAGATAGATAAAGGCCGCCAGAAGTGCCGTCCGATCACACTTATAAAAGTGCAGAACCATCAAGAGGATCGTCAGTGCAGTCAGCCCAACAGCAAGTGCTGATGGGAAACGAATAGCGAAACCATTATCTCCGAACAGAGCCATAGATGCCGCATTCAGCCAATATCCAAACACCGGTTTCTCAAAATAGCGTAACCCATTCAACTTGGGAACGATAAAATCTCCACTAGTCAACATTTCACGGGCTATCTCTCCGTACCGCGCTTCATCCGGTGAACTCACCGGACGCACATTCATTGGCGCTATGTACAACAGAAGAAACAGAATTGATAAACCGATCACTCCTTTTTTTGTCATGGCAAATGCCTTCCTGCTTATTTAGACATCATGGTTAAGAATGCGTAATAACATTAATGTTTTCCTCTTAATACGTTTCGTATTAGGAACAATCTCTGGCCAGTTCTTCCATTCCACTTTCACGTAAGATGGATTGGGTTGCTCCTCAAGAATGAGTTCATAATTCAGACTTGAAAGAAGAGAAAGATTTCTCTTCTCTAATAAAACAAAATCACCAGGAACAGTCTGATTGGCAAGTTGTCTCACCGACTCTTCCTGAGACGCATTTACATCAGAAGGGATACATGGATAAGGTGGATGCTCAAGTCCGTATATAAGTTTTGCGTTACCTACCATAAAGAGAACAACTCTTTTGTTAGCGGTTTTTTCATTTACTGTT
Organism: Candidatus Scalindua sp.; assembly: GCA_021777035.1. Classification (GTDB taxonomy): domain Bacteria; phylum Planctomycetota; class Brocadiia; order Brocadiales; family Scalinduaceae; genus Scalindua. The sequence goes on from JAIQZR010000116.1 coordinate 15,462, forward strand.
TTAGTAAATTCTCTGAAAGTAGAATTGTTTCCAATATGTGGAAGGCTTAGGTTTACTGTAATAATAAGAAAAATTAAAAAAACGGTGAAAACATTTATAATCGCAGAGAATCTTTTTTTTATGGCAACAACTAAAAGCGCTCCTCCAATAACAAAAGCAACCACACCAGATGGATACAAATATGGCGAATTGAGTCTCTCCGAAACAGAACCGGAAACAAAAATAATCAAAGCTCCCAAAATGAAAACCAGACATGTAAGTAGAAGTCCGTATATAAACACACCTCTTTTTCTTGAGTTGCCGTATATTTCCATGGTTTCATCACATCTGATCAGTAGATGGATATGCATGGCAATAAGTACAGCGGCAGCAGGTATGGCAGGTAAAAGATAATATTCCCTTCTTGAAGACATTAAAGAGAAAAAAATGAGCAGAGAAAAAAACCATATTCCGAATGGTACTCTTTTATCTTTTATCACTTTTCTTCCCTGCCACCATGTGATCAATGCGCCCGGTAAGAAGATGGACCAGGGAAAGAGAAACGTGAAGGGGGCTACAAAGTAAATCAACAGAGAATTCTTATGGTCTGTCGAACCAGCAACTCTGTTAAGATTTTCCTGTATAACCATACGTAGAGGCAGTGGTAGACCGTTATCAGAACCGGTTACCAGATGGTTATATATTCCATTTGTCGTATTAATTATGTCCCCCAGTATCCAGAACCACAGCCCCAAATAAGTGGCTCCTGCCATAGCAGCAGCTGAAGAGAAATGGAATAAGAATCTCCAAGACAGAGATTTCAAACCCATGCTGAAACCCCTGTGGCACAAGATAACCAGAAACGGAAGCCCTCCAATCAGTCCTTTGATATGACAGTTGATACATATAATAAAACCCAGCAGCAACCACCAGAAACCATGGTTTTTCTGAGTGATCTTAAAATATATCCAAAGCGTTATAAGAAAAAGAAGCAGGCTTAACATGTCAGAGGATGCCACACGTCCAATCTGATACATCTGAAATGACGTCAAGGTTATCATGGCGCTGGTAAGCCCGATCTTCCGGTCTAAGAAAAATGAAGCTAGACTATAAATAAGAAATGGAATGAGAAAACTGGCCAGAACCGTCGGAAAACGAATTATCCATTCGCTGAGCTGCTGACTCCCGATGATTCTTTTAATACCAAGGATCGCCCAATAAGATAAGATAGGTTTATCCCAATAAATTTCACCATTTATCGTCGGGGTTATCCAATTATCTGCAAGTTCCATTTCTCTTGCAATCTCACCCCAGCGACCTTCGGAATGAGATAAGGGGAGAAACCCAATGTTCATGAAATAGACCATTACACCCACTATGAGCAGAATAACAAGATCTCTGCTTCTATTGTCGGGACAGATATATTTAAGTTTCACATTCTGCATAATCTTTTGTAATCCCAATGAAATCATGATGTATACTCAATAAAGTTAACAGGCAAACTAGCTTTAAGAATATACAAAACAAAACATTAAGAAATCATGACAGAAAGATTAAAAAGCACTAATATTGTGTGTTTCTTTTTGCAAGAAAACAAAATTACTTATTGTTAGCTAAATCAAGGTTATGTCAAGATTGAAAGGCGATACATCACGTTAAGACTTCAACACAAATATACAGGTAGGAGCCGACACCTGCCAGCCCTCACCGAACAGTACGTTCGCCAGCCCGACAATCATTCTGGCGGGGATGGGTTGGCGACTGTGGTTCGCGTGCCACGGTGGGTGATATTCGCTCGCCGTCGGGAGACGGCTCCTACCAAACTTTGAATTTCATCATGCGCCAAAAAGCAGTGCAAGGGAATCGTAAATTTAAAGTCATCATATCCTCTGGAGTGAGTAACAATTCTCCTAAAGTCCGTATATTTCCATCTCTCTAACGATTTAAGGGAATCGGCTCTTTAAAAAGTTTTCTGGCAAAAGAGGTTTGAGAGAAAGCCAGAATGTGTCTCATGGAACCTGAGACTGGTTTAGTGTGGATATTGCATGCCCACGGAGTTTCCAGTACATTACCGGCATAGCAAACAGGTTGAGCAGGATCGAACTTATCAGTCCACCAACAATGACTATTGCCATCGGATGCTCAATCTCCTGGCCGGGTAGATTGCCTCCTATGATTATCGGCAAGAGTGCTAAACCCGTTGTCAACGTCGTCATAAGGATAGGCACCAGTCGTTCCATTGCACCACGCACGAGAAGATTGATATCAAAAGCCTGCCCCTCCTCTGTCTCCAGGTGGTTATAGTGGCTGATAAGCATAATGCTGTTCCTTGCGGAAATCCCCAGCACCGCAATAAACCCTATCAATGAACCAAGGGAAAGCACACCGCCACCCAGGAACGCGGCCACAACACCGCCAATTAAGGCGAATGGAAGACCCAGAAACACGAGAAGAGCAAGTCTGACAGAGCCAAAACTCACATGCAGTATCAGGAAAATACCGATAACGGACATTATTGAAAGTATGATAATGCGGTTTCTCGATGATTCCTGTGCCGCGTATTCTCCAAGGACCTCAGGATGGTAGCCACTATCGAATGGGATGTCACCCACCCTATTTCTGATATCACACTCCACACTACCCAGATCGCGACCCCGCACATTACACGTAACCTCAGTATAGCGTGATGCAGATTCACGGGTAATCTTGTTCGGTACAGGAGCGACAATAACCTCTGCAACATCATTTAACGGCACAATGCCTCCTGTTGGTGTTTCAATTCTCAGAGACCGAAGCGCGTCCAAACTGCCACGAACGTGAGGAGCTCCCCATATAACCACATCAAAAATGTTCTGATCTTCATAAAACTCTCCCACCTTCATCCCATTCATCAGCTATGCCACAGTATTACGAACCGTACCGCTATTTAGTCCGAAATGAGCGGCAGCCTCAGGGCGAAAACGAACCTCCACCTGCGGCACCAGGATCTGTGGTTTCACCTTCAAATCAGCAACGCCTCTTATATCAGAAATAGATGCCCTGACGTCTTCAGCTTTTTCACGCAAAATCTCAAGATTCTCACCATATATACGCACGACAATTGTCGCGCTAGATCCGGTAAGCACCTCCTTGATTCTCTCCCTCAGATAGGTGAGGAGATCTCGGTACAGTCCCGGATAACCATCCACAACTTCCTGTATTTTTGCAACGGTCGCATCGTAGTCTACATCAGGGTCAATACTGATCCATAGTTCTGCAAAGTTCGGACCTACCACCTCATCGGCAACCTCTGATCTGCCGATGTGCGAGCCAAAATTACGCACGCCGGGAATGGCACGAAGCTCTTTACTTACTCGGGTGGTTATGCGCTCCATCGCCTGCAGTGAAGTTCCCGGTTTTCCAACCCAGTGCATCAGGAAGTCGTGCTCCTTAAACTTCGGAAGAAATTCCTCGCCCAGGAAGGTAACTGACACTGCTGCCAGGATGAAGGCACCTGCCAGAAAAGAGATGACACGCTTCGGCCTCATAATCAATGGCGGCAGCATTGCCCGGTAACGTGCTTTCAGCCATCTTACGAATGAGGGTTCCCGGCGATGAGACGCCCCCGGCAAAAGGATTAATGACAATGCTGGCGTAAGGGTAAGGGCAACCAGCAGAGACGACATGATAGCCAATATGTAAGAGAAAGCGAGCGGACTAAAGAATGAGCCCGCCAAACCTTCAAGAAAGAAAACAGGAATGAGTACCAGTACAACAATTACGCTACCATATACCACAGCACTACGTACCTCCAGTGAGGCATTCAGCACAACCTTGAATGACGATTCAGGATTGCCGGCCTCACGGTTGAGGAGAAGTCTGCGCATGATATTTTCCACATCAATAACGGCATCGTCAACAAGTTCTCCAAGCGCTATAACCAGCCCGGCAAGAACCATGGTATTAATAGTTCCCCCGCGATAGTGAAGAACCAGTGCGGCTATAATCAGCGAAGTCGGAATTGCCAGAACGCTGATCAAGGCAGTGCGCCAGTCATTGAGAAAAAAAGCCAGTACTATAATTACCAGGACACAACCGATAAGCAGTGATCGGTTAAGATTATGGAGCGACATTTCAATAAATGTTGCCGGGCGGAATATGGTAGAATCCATTTCAATGTCCTTAATACCCGGCCTGAGAGCCTCCAGTACTTCTTCAATCTTACGCGTTACTTCAAGTGTATTCCCCCACGGCTGTTTTTCAACGATAAGCAGTAGACCCGGCCCTTCATTTATAACCGCGTCACCAATAGGTGGCGGGAAACCTTCTGTCAGATCAGCCAGATCGCCCAGCTTTAATACGGATCCATTACGAAAAGCAACCGGAACATGTGAAAGATCTTCAGGAGACCTCAGAGAAAGAACGTGTGAAATCGCAAGACGCTGATTGGGTGTGTCGATAAACCCTCCGCCACCGATTGCTGTGGCGTCACGTACCGAACTGACTATGTCGTTTGTAGTAACCCCATGTGTATAGAGATTATCAGGATCTATGAGTACCTGGATCTGGCGGTCACGCTGTCCCCAGATGGCAACATTCGCCACACCCGGAATGGCCATAAGCCGAGGCCTGATCGTCCACTTCGCGACTGTTGTCATGTCCTTCTGTGACAGTTTTTGAGAGGAAAGACCTATCTTGAGGACTCTACTGGTGGATGATAGTGGAGAAAGGATCACCGGAGCTTTTACCACGGAGGGCAATCTTTCTGCAAGCTGAACCAGCCGCTCCTGAACAAGCTGCCGGGCCTGCATGACGTCGGTACCCTCTTCAAAGTAGAGGACAACTGAGGAAAGGCCAAGCACAGACTTGGAACGAACCTTTTTCAGCCATGAGACACCGTTAACGGCACTCTCAACAGGTATGGTAATCAGTGTCTCAACTTCGGAAGTGGAAAGTCCGGGGCCTTCTGTCTGTATCTCTACAAGCGGAGGTGCAAATTCAGGAAATACATCAAAGGAGCTTCTTTTGCTCACCGTATGTGAACCGGCAATCAACAAAACCATGGTCACTACAATAATGGACACACGCAAGCGCAGAGATGTAGACACCAGCCACCTTATCATTTACCGCCCCCAAATTCTGTTCCGTATAGCTCTGCAACTGCGGTAATGACAATCTCATCATCTTTATTAACACCACGTGTTACTACTGCATAACCATCAATTATACTGGATACTTCAACCCGTTGCCTTGAGTATGTATAACTGGCAGTTTTCAAATAAACCCAGCTCCCTCCATGTATGTCGTATATTATTGCTGACCGTGGGACAGCAATTCTATTGCCGGAACCCAGTTTCGTCAGTGAAACACTAACCTTCTGTCCCGTACGAAAGAAACCATCCGGATTCGATATCTCAAAGAAAAGATCTGACGATACACTGTTGGGATCGCTGAGCGGTGGGCCGTTTACCGGTTTTGCCTTGTATACATTTATATTACCTGCATTCCCAAGGGATTGAATAATTGCGTCCTTCTGTTGATCTATCCTCACCACGTCACCAACATAAACAGCTACACGTGCCCAGACAGGATCCTGGCTGGCAACCTCAAACAGGAGAGTTGACGCAGAAACAGCTTGCCCAGGTGCAACATAAATGCGCTGTATCACTCCATCAACAGGTGACTTCAATATAAAAGTCGAAAGCCCTTCCATTGCTGATTCCATCCATGTACCATCCAGGAGACGCATTCGTGCCTCAGCCGCCTTGAGAGAAGCGCTTGCAGCAGCCAGTCCTGCTTGCGCCTCCAGATAAAGCTTCTTACTGGTTGCCTTATCCTGTAAAAGGAGATCTGCACGATCTGCCTGGGCCTGTGCAACCTCTAATTGTACCTTCTTTACTTCGACCGCTTCACGCACTCCGGCAAGATCTCTCTCCGGAGTAAGCAGTAACAGGTTCATGATTGCCTGACCTCTTTTGACCTGAGTTCCTGCCGGTAACAACTCATTACTGTCTATACCGTAAACCATACCTGCCATTGGTGCGGCAATTCTGGATTCATGACCGGGTGGTGAAATTATTTCTCCTCCAAGTCTTAATGTGTTCCGTATGCTTCGGTATTCTACAAGTGAAGTCTCTATCCCCAGTCGCTGCTCCGCCTTCGGAGAGAGGATAACAGTTGTGAGTTCAGACTCTTTGACACCATTGATAACCGTAGCCGGTTTATCTGATTTCCCTTTTTGATCCTCATTCTTACTGCAGGCACAAATCAGAACACATAAGAAAAGCAAAACAAATTTAGCGGTATACGCAAGGATTAATCTTAAGCTTCCACGCACAATAATCTCCTATAATTGTATTTTACCTTAATCGAACAATTCCTAATCAAGACTATATGGGCTATTTCACCGCCTGAATGACAAGTCGGGCAGGACAAACAACCTTTATCAGGCTCGTTTGGTAAACGAGCCCTACAACTTGTCATTCCCGCAATCTGTTGAGCGGGAATCTAGCCCGCTTAAGTTACAGATTCCCATTTCCATGGGAATGACAATAATGCTTAAAAACCTCTCAACTTAGGCGGCAATATCATTATTCTTTCTTTAATTCCGCAAATTCACTCTCTTCTGCTTTCAGCATATCCTGTTTAAAACCTAAGCTGTGTCTGAGTTGTGCTGAAGCCCGGCGCAGTTCTGCCATTGATTCTGCCTCTCTCAGACGAGAAATGAGAAGCTGTCGCTTGAATCCAAGAAAGTCCTGATAAGCAATTTCACCAACAGAATATCTTTTCTCTGCTTTGCCTGCTGCTGTTACGGCAGAAGGCAATATATCAGAACGCAATATTTTCAACGCCTCCTGTGCAAAAAGGTAATTTGTAAAAGCTTCACGCACCTTAAGTGCTATGTCCTGCTTTACAACCGCATACTGTTTTACCGCCTTTTCCAATTGTGCTTTAGAGCGTGCGACCTTGCCGTTATTCCAGTTAAAAATAGGGAGTTCAAACAGCGCCCCCGGTCCAAATTCAGCGCCCCCTGTACCCTTTTCATTAAAATCCGCAATAGCAGTAAACTTGAAGATTTTTGAACGTTCCCACCCCAAACGCTTTCCCGCTTCTTCGATAGCAATCTCTGACGCACGTAAATCCGGCCTCGCCGCATATGCAGAAGTGAGCAGTTCTTCAAGGTTGAATATCCGGTCAGAATCAACCGGGGTTGGGGTAAGCTTAAGAGTATTTCCCTCCTGTCCCAGTCCCAGGAGAGTTTTCAGTTCTGTGTCTAAAAGTATAGTATCACGTACATAATTAACTAAATCCCTCTGCCTTCGAGCTGTTGAAAGCTCAAAGGCTGTCATCTCCAGTCCGCTTATATCACCGACCTGCAGACGAACCTGTGCAATAGTAACAATTTCATCATTAAGCGCTGCTTCTTCTTTAACAATTTCTACCAGTTTCTGTGAAAAAGCAAGATTGGTATAGGCTAACATGACGTCACGAACGAGATTAAGGCCGTTTTGAACAAGATTTTCAGCTACACGTTCAGCACCCAGCTTAGCCGCTGAAACACGATACGGCCTCTGCCATAGCGACTCTATCGCCAGGAATGTAGTTTTCTCAAACTGCTTTGGCCCTGCCGAGAAGAACACTGAAAATACCGGATTACTGAGCATACCCGCTTCTATAAGATCTGCCCGTGCGATACCAAGATCTGTAAGGTCAGCCTGAAATCCGGCATTATTCCATAGGGCAATAGCAACCGCCTCATCCTCTGTCAGACCGTCTTCAAGTGAAATACCATCAGGTAACCTTTGCGCATCCCCATTTTCAATTAACACAAGATCGTGACCAGTACGTTTACTGATAGAATCAGATACATATGTACGATCATGAGTCAAATGCGAGGAGCAGCCGATGAAGATCAGTACAACCGGAAAAAAGGAAAAATAGTAAAGGGTTTTCAGACACATGGTTTGTCAATGATAAGAAGCTTTAATATTTTCATAATTTATAACGCTTATACATTAATATACATTAAGGCATGATGAAAGAAAAATGAAGAAATGTTAATGTTGCAGGTCTTTAGAGCAGAGTCACCGTGTTGCGATATCCATCGACACGGTCGATGCACTCTATACACATGTGAACTTAGTACTAAGTGTATTCAAGAACTTGTAAAATTTTTGGGGAGTATAACGTCAAATGTGCTTCCCACACCAACGTCACTTCTTACCGCTATTCTCCCTTTATGAAGTTCAACAATGTTTTTGCTGATATTAAGGCCTAAACCGGAACCTCCTGTCTCTCTGGATCGTGAAGAATCGATACGAAAAAAACGGTCAAAAATCTTTCCGAAATTGTCTTCAGAAATACCGACTCCTGTATCCGTTATTCTGACAACAACGTCATCGCCCCTATCCTCCAGTGAAATGTACACACGGCCACCGGTTGAAGTGTATTTGATGGCATTGTCCAGTAGATTTGCGAACACACGCTGCAACAGAATCTCATCTCCGTTGATTTGAATATCCGGTATTTCATTCATTGCTGATACTATATTCTTCGCATCCGATACCGGCCTGAATTTCATTTGAATATCCTTCAGCATATTGCACAGGTTGAATGATTTCGGGTGTAAGATATTTGAACCTGAATCTGATCTTGAGATTTCCATTAAATCACTGATCGTCCTGGTTATTCTTTCTAACGACATTAAACTGTGATAGAGTAATTTACGATACTCTTCTGCTGTCCTTTCCCTTGACAGTATGACTTCAATTCCTGTTTTAAGAGAAGCAACAGGTGTCCTGAGTTCGTGAGAAACATCCGCTGTAAACTGAGCAATCTTTGTGAAAGAATCCTCAATCCTGTCCAGCATCATATTAATGGTATTTGCCAGTTCATCCACTTCATCTCCCGTATGAGAAGAGAAAATTCTTCTTTTCATGTCTGATCCGGTTATTTGCCGTGCGGTTTCCGTCATTTTTGTTATCGGAGACAAATTCTTCTTGGAAATTAACCAACCTCCGATAATACTCAATATAATGAGTATCGGCGCTGACATTAGAAAATTTTCTTCCATGTTTTCTACTGTTTTATATGAGAGTCTCATATAAATACCCACCTGAAGAATATACTTACAGGAATTACCAATCACTACAGGTCTTGTTACTAAACGATAGGGAGATCTTAAACCTTCAACCCATATCTTTTTTAAAGAGTGTTCTCCTTTTACCGCTTTTGCAATTTCATCATCAGAAAGCTTTAGATCCGGAACAATAAAATTATCTGCACCAATGAAAGAACTTTGTTCTGTATCATACAATCTTACTGACGTTCTAAGGTATTTCTTAGAGGAGGTCTCTCGCATTATCAGTTTTTGTATATCATTTACGGTGTAATTGTTATTTTGAATAGTTTGCAGGATTTCTTCGCTTTCATCAAATAATATACGATCAGTCTCCTTATTAAGAGTATGTCTTAATCTATAATACAAAAAAGAGCCTAAAACGATCAGCATTAATACAACTGAAAGTGAATACCATAAAGCAGTCCTGACGCTGACAGTTTTGAAGAATCTGACCCTACTCTTCGATAACATATCCGGCACCCCTTTTTGTATGTATGAGTTTTATATCAAAATCCTTATCAATCTTTCTTCTCAGTTTGGCTATATGGACGTCCACCACATTACTGAAGCTCTCAAAGTTGGAGTCCCACACATGCTCTGAAATCATCGTCCGGGTAACTACCTGTCCCGCATGCTGCATCAAATATTCCAGGAGGGAAAATTCAATAGGAGACATCTCTATCTTTTTCTTTCCCCTGAATACCTTTCTGGTAACCGGGTCAAGGGTCAGATCAGCCACTGTTAATTCCGATGTTGTCTTGTGGCTACCCCTTCGCAGACAGACACGAACACGGGCCAGCAATTCATGAAATGAAAAAGGCTTGACGATGTAGTCATCAGCCCCCATATTTAACCCTTCAACTCTGTCTGTAATTGAATCCCTTGCTGTCAGGAAGATAATCGGCGTAATAATCCCGGCACTTCGAACCTCTTTAAGTATTGTTTTCCCATCATGCTCCGGCAGCATAATGTCCAGTATCAGAAGATCATAGACCTCATGTATCGCCAGATGCAGACCATCAGTACCATTAAACGCGAGATCCACTACATAAGAGCTCTCTTCCAGTCCCTTTTTCAGGTATCTGGCCATCTTCTCTTCATCTTCAACAATAAGAATTCTCATGTTTATATAAATGGCTCAAACAAAGTTATATTTTGCTTTAAAAAGTAACAAGTCTGCTCTAATACCAAATAGATAGCTAACTGATTGTTGTTATCAAGTAACTGACCGATGGTGTTTTATATAATAACAAACATTAAGACAAGATGAACGAGAGATTAAAAAATGTTAATGAAGTGATTTTGTAGTTGCTTTGCTTTGTTTTGTTAATTTTCCTGAAAACCTAAAACTTCGATACATGTCTGTACCACTTTCTCTGGTGTTATCATGGTCATGCAGCGGCGATCTGTAGGACACGTCTTAAGCTGGCATGGTGAACATTCGATATCTTCTCTTACGACCCTACCTGTCTCATATTCTGATTCCGTATACCCGGGATTGTTAGGGCCCATCAGTACGACAACCGGCCGGTTCAGGGCTACTGCATAATGCCTGGGCCCTGAGTCCAACGCTATCAAGAGCATGCATCGTTCGACTATCACCTTAAAAACATCCAGAGAGATTGAGGCTCCTGAAAGGTTGATGATGCCTGACTTGGAATGTTTCTCAATCTCGCCAGCAAGCCCGGTTTCTCCAGGCCCGGAAGTGAGGACGATATTGCAGTCAATAACTCCTTTTAACAAATCAGCTGTCCTTGCAAATCCCTCAGCCATCCAGAGTTTCGACGAACCGTAAGATGCGCCGGGATTCATCAGTATGTAGGGCTTCTTATCTATATTGTATTTCTTTAATAACTCTTTTGCCTTCTCTTCACATTCTTCGGAAATAAAAAGTTCCGGTTTCCCGGACGCTATCTTGCCTCCGAGCTGAGTACACAATTTTAAATAATAATCACCCATATAGGTTGGCAGGAATTTTCCATTTTCACTCGCTCTCTCTATGCTATCTGTCAACAGGAAGGAGCGAGCATCTCTCTTATAACCAACGCGCCTTTTCACCCCTCCTAGCCATATCATAAGAGCTGAACTGAATGAATTAGGAAATAAAAAACCCAGATCGAACTTTTCTATTCTGATCTTGTGAATCAAGCTAAGGTATGCCTTTGTATCACCACTGCAAACATTCCCTGGAAAAACAAATCCATTTTTACTCTTTCCTACCCCAGGCTCCAGTTCGATAACCTCATCAAACCAGGGAGAGCCGTCTATTATTCCTCTTAAATTTTTCTTAATCAGTAACGTTATGCGCGAATCAACAAAGTTCTCCCTGATACACCTGAACGCTGGAG
>JAIQZR010000117.1 GCA_021777035.1 Candidatus Scalindua sp.
TCTTGCTGAGGCTGCACACAAGGTCTGGATGGACGGAAAGGTTCGTGACGGCTGGCAGTATGGTCCGGAAACAGACAAGGCAAAGAAAATTCACAGTTGTATTGTTCCCTATGATCAGTTAAGTGAAGCTGACAAGGAGTCTGACCGCGATATGGTACGGGGTATTCCAAATATTCTGTCTGCCGCAGAGTATAAGATGGTACCGATTGAATAGAAATGTTTATACGGCCTTCTCTCAACTCATGTTTCAAAGAATCTCGGTAGAGTTCGGTTAGAAATTTGCAAGTGTGCTCTTTTGTCATGTCCGAGTGCTTTTACCGGGTATTTTTAGGATATTTCATCCTGGTTTTTATTGAGAATAAAAAGGAAGATTTATGAAAAAAAACAGAAAAATAAAGAAGACAATTTTGGTAACCGGAGATGTGGTTATCGACCACAATATATACTGGGGGAGCCGAAGTACACCTGACGCTTTGAACCAATTAGGATCAGTGTTAATTCGCGAAGAAGGAGGGGCGAAGCTGCTTTACGAAATCATTCGTGGAGAAAAAGCGATAGACCAAGAAATCGAATACAAAAAGCAAAAGAAGAGAAAAGCTGAAGAAAATAGTGAAAAAGTAGATGGTGCAATAAATAAGGCTCAAAAAGCCATAGATAAATCGGTAGAAATAGCAGAGTTTAAGGCCAGGAAAAAGGCAGAAAGGGAATTATTAAACCCTGCAGAATTCGGTCTGGATGTAGATTTGGAAAAACTCCCCTCACACCTGCAATCTTATGCGATATGGAAGCCTTTCCAGACAGAAGAAGATTCCAGAGAAACGGTATGGAAAATGACACAACCCATTGGTTACGGTAATAATGATGGAAACCCATTACGGCATAAATCCAGATCGTTTACAAAAAAACATCCTAAACCCGGCATAATTGTTTTAGATGACGCTGCTCTCGGTTTTCGTTTTGAAAACGCAAGTAAAGCCTGGCCAAGAGCTATCAGGGAAAGCAATAGTAAAGATGTGGACTGGGTTGTATTAAAAATGTCAAGTCCGGTAGCAGAAGGTGATTTATGGAGAGTACTTTCAGACAAATTTGCAAAAAAACTTGTAGCAATAATTTCTGCAAATGATCTGCGCAGGGAAGAGGTTAAAATAACAAGCGGACTCTCCTGGGAACGCACCGCATTGGACCTGGTATCAGAATTAAAACACAATCCAAGAATAAGCGATCTTTTGAAATGTAAGCACCTTATCATAAACATTGGGCATGAAGGAGCATTATGGGTAAAGAGAACAGGTAAGAACAGATTCGAGTATAGACTTATTTTTGATCCGGAAAAGATGGAAACAGACAGATATGATATGATCAAGGGCGCGGCGATCGGTTATACTTCATGTCTAACCGCAAGCATAGTATTACAACTCATGAAGAGTAGTGAGTACATTCCTGATGGTATAAAGTCTGGCCTTTCAGCAATGCAGTTGCTCAATCAGTTGGGCCATGGTAAAGTCGGCACAAGAAACCCATGTTTCCCTTTTCGTAATATCGCAAAAGAACTATTAAATACCTCACATGAATTCCATGTTGCACAGATACCTTCCCCTCCGAACAAACATGATACGAAGGTTCCTTACTGGACAATTATGGAAGGTAATCACGGTGTCGGGTCCTCTTCACCAACGCCTCTTTATGGATTAGCCAGGAATGTAGCTATTTTCGGACAAAAGGCGCTTGCCTGCATTCCCTACGTAAAGTTCGGTAAGTTTTTTACCGTCGACCGCAGTGAAATTGAGAGCCTGAATGGTATTAAGCGCCTGCTAAACGACTATGAAGCGAAGATCAGTCAGGAAAAACCATTATCCATAGCAGTATTCGGCCCCCCTGGGTCAGGCAAATCATTTTCAATTAAACAAATTGCAAAGACTGTTTTAGGTAATAAAGTGCCCATCCTGGAATTCAATCTATCGCAATTTTCCGGTACTGGTGATCTAATTTGCGCTTTTCACCAGGTGCGCGACAAGGTTCTGGAAGGGAAGACACCTTTTGTCTTCTGGGACGAATTTGATTCAAAGAAGCTTATGTGGCTTCAATATCTCCTTGCGCCCATGCAGGATGGTAAATTCAGGGAAGGCCAGATAGACCATCCTATTGGTAAATGCATATTCGTATTTGCAGGGGGTACCAGTTACAACATGGATAATTTTGCACCTCCAGAGAATGACTCGAAAAAGTATAATGATTTCAAACTGCTTAAGGGACCAGACTTTAAAAGCCGCTTGAGCAGTTACCTGAATGTTCTCGGCCCAAACAGAAGACAGAAATACGACGAAAAAAAGGAAGACTGGGTAGACGACAACAACCCCGCAGATATCTGTTTTCCGGTGAGAAGGGCTCTCCTGCTCAGAGTGGCAATGGAACACTTAAAGGATGAAGCGCTGGATATTGATCGAGGACTCCTCACTGCTTTCCTTGAGATAGATACATATAAGCACGGTGCCAGGTCACTTGAAACAATTGCAAACCTTACCAATAGAGAAAACACAAAAGTGTTAAGAAGATCCACTTTGCCTCCAGAAGAACATATGACAATACACGTTGACTATAACAAATTTCTCTCTCTAGTACATAGAGATTTGCCATTTAAGACGTGCCGTGATAAGTTAGCACCGGTAATCCACAACTTTTACCTGCAACTGAGTAAAAGGGAAGGTTGGTCATTTAAATATGACATGGAATACGCTGAATTGCCGGATGAAATAAAAGCCGACAATTTAGCCGCTGCCGAGCGAATTCCGGAGATATTGAGCCTCATAGGCTTGATTTCGGTGCCTAAAGCCCAACCGGGCCGTGCCATAAAAACAAGAACTTTAGATAAGTGCCATTTGGAAGATTTAGCGGAAGCAGAGCATAACGGATGGATGAATTATAAGCTATTAAACGGCTGGAAACCGGGTTTTCCTAGAGACGACGATAAAAGGATCCACGATTTGCTTATTCTGTATAGTGATCTTTCCGAGGAAGATAAGGAAAAGGACAGGGATACCGTCAGAAACTATTCTGAGATTGTAAAGAGAGCCGGTTACAAGATAGTGCAAGCTAAATAATCGATGCTGTGATCCCTCTAATAATAGCGGTAGTAGTATGGTTTAAGTGAAGCTGTCCAATCTTTTTCTGCTGTTTGTAGATATTATACAGTTTCCGTACGGAAATTTTTAAGCGTAATCGTTGCAGTGGTTTACGTATAGGAGTGGGCAGTAAAAACCCTTGCAAATTGGGAGTAAAATGATACAATTCAATTCTGTAAGTTGTTGTGCGACAATGAATTATATCAATA
>JAIQZR010000118.1 GCA_021777035.1 Candidatus Scalindua sp.
CTCCTGTACTCCTTGGAGTGGAAAAACTACAATCCTCTTTTCGTGTACCCTGGCTTAATGGAAAATCAATAGAAATTATTTGGACTGCATGATCAGGGGCTCATTATGATGATTTAAACACCTGTGAAAATCGGTGTTTAAGATAGTTGAATACAAAGAGAAAGGCAAATCAATACGAAAGAACGCTAAAACTGGGTGTCTCGAAAACCCTTGAAACTTACACGTTGTAAGTATTTGATTTTCAACAGCTCAAGTATGTGATTTCAGGTGTCTTGTAAACATGTGTTTTTGAGACAGTAAATATGGTTTGGGGTAGAGTTGCTTTAATTTTATAATAAGTATCATAAACTCGTGTTCTATCATTTAAGACATTAACATTCGATGCTAAAATGTTACTGCTCAATTAGGAGACAAGCATATGAAAACAAATACTATTTTACTGGCCGTAATTATCACGGCAATAATATCAGCTACGGTGTCAACTGGATGTAATCGGAATTCACACGATAAAAATTTCATTCCTTACGGATTAATTGGGCTTAATGTTTATGTATACAATAACAAAACTGACAAAGAATTCTTTGTTGGAGAAGTAACAGGTAAATACCGTTCAAGAAAGAAGATGTTAAGAGAAGCTCAATCAATGGCATCTGCTTTTGCACTTGACTATAAACTTAAAGATTGGAGCTATGTTTGTTGCACAGCCACTTCAACGTCTGGTTGTGTTACCAAGGTTAGGTAGGCTGCGGCATTGATAGTCGAAATAGGCTTTTGTCAATGCTGTCCATGGTTTTTAGACAAGGGGTAAGGGGGGGGGGTGGGGTATGTGTCCTGTGCTTCCGATGTGTATATCTATACATTCCACTCACAGTTTGAACACGATAAAAGGGGCTTTATACAGGAGGCAGAAGACTTAAACATCAGGATACACATGGGTGTTACTGGTGATGCGGTTTGGGGTATGTACTTGTCATGTATGTTTCTTCACGGACGGGCAAACCTCATGTTTTGGATCCCACCAAATTATTTTTAATATGTTTCGGTCTCTGATTCCCCAAATACGCTTTATTCCCGTAATCCGAAGTGAAAACAGCCTATCTGTATCATCTTGTTGTATATCTTCCAATCGCTTTTTTGCTGGGGAGCAAAGACTTTTGATTGGCACATAGTGACTTCCAGTTTTGTAGATTTCTACCCATGGCATGCTCTCAAAGCTAGTAATTCTCTTGTGAATTTCGTTCCAAATCTCACCATTCATTTGATGCCAACCCCATGCTCCTTCAGTATCAATCGTACTTACTTGCCACACTGGGTTTTCTTTATCATAGTTAGTAGGAAGCTGTGGGTTTGTTCGAGGTGTTTTGGTTGTTGCCGGTTGTTTGTTTCTGCAAGGTTTCTTCTTGATTCTATTCACTCCTTTGACTGTAAGCTACTGTAATAATCAGCCATAACATACAAAGGTATAACTCTATTGCTTCGGGACATTTCTGGTAAACCAGCACGTGTGTTTTTCCACGGGTCTTCCATATGTGTCAAATCGCTTAACCATTGCGATGATTTCTCTCCATAATAACCAAGTACTGCTTGAACAGTTTCCATTTGTACCTCGTTAAGTTTACTAGGATCCCCTTCTGGTATAGCACTTACCATATACTCCCCACGGTGTGCCTGAAAAAGATCCCTTACTATAGGCCCATTTGCCCATGCTTCAATTTCCTCTGGAAAAAGCTGTGCGTCATCCCATACCAAAGACCATGCTTGGCAGTAATATACCAATTTTTGCAACTTCATTGCAGTCATTGATCCTTTTTCTTGAAGAAGAAATGCAGCAACATCAAAGCATGTAAGCATTTGATTACCTCCTAAATGTTAGACAAAAGATATATACGTGCTTTAGAATAATCACCCATATATATTAACAGTACTTTTCCCACAAACTGATAAAAAATATGTAAGATAAGCAATTTCTTGAAAATCCAAAAGTAGCTTGTTCAGAGTTGAATCAGTTGGGTATGTATTAATCAACCTAGGTCAAATTAACTAATATATGGTAGTAGGTATTATATTTTTGTCAATAAAAAACTTATCCAAAGAAGCTGTAACAAATACGTTAATTATTTCTAAATTCTTCTTAGAAGGCTTGGTTCTACCATTCTCCCAATTCCAGATACTTTCTTCTGAAACTCCAATTATGTGAGCAACTTCAGATTGCATGAGCCTGTTATCCATACGTTTTTTACGAATATACTCGCCAATTGTCTTAGGATTAACAGGATAACCGTCTGGATATGAAATAGGACGTGTAATATATATATTATACTTAATGCTACTATGCAACGGGTGACACAACCCCAAGGTTGCGGCTACCCGCCCGAACGTACTGTTCGATACAGGGTGGGCACAAATTACTTAATTTTAATTGAAATTGATGTTATCTACAGTACAATGAGATGAGTAGACATAAGGCAAAAACGAACTAATCTGAACGAAACAAAAACGGAAGGGAGCTATAAATGAAAATTTCAATGGAAAGCGACACCAGGATCAAAATTATTCCGGAATCTGACCACGAGAAAGAGGGCCTTGATGCCCTGTGGAAGCTTGTCATACGCTGTGACAAAGATAGTAAGGTATTATGTCCTATTGGTGCCTACATACCGTCAAAAGATGATGGGGCAAACTTTGTTATACAAGACCAGTAGTCCTTCGCATACAAGACAATCCAACAATCTGAAGTGTCGTTCTAATAATGGCTAAATCATTACTTCTGTTGTGAAAGTTGGATTAAAGTCAGGCTAAATTCGAAGAGTTCAGGAGGAAAGAGATGTCAATAGTGATTGAAGAACTTAAGAAGGAGCATTCTGAAATCGTTGCAACACTCAACGAAGTAAACGAGCTTGGTATTCACTCTAAGGAAGGACAGGACAAGCTCATGTCTTTAGAAGTGAGTTTGCTTGCGCATCTCGGGATAGAGGATGATCAATTATATCCCGAGCTCAAAAAAGAAGCCGAACATTACAATAGCATAAAAGACACATTAGAACTGTTTGCGATGGATATGGAGTGCGTGTCAAAAATAGTACGAGATTTTTTTGAAAAATACTCTGAAGAATTTTCAGGTGCAGAACTTACTGAAGATTTTGACAATCTTCTCGCGGCGCTTACCAAAAGGATACGTAACGAAGAGGAGTCTCTCTATGAGGAGTATGAAACTCTGAAACGATCTGATAGGTCTTGAAAACAAACAGAGATAAGTAAAGTTATAAAACACCTATCATTTATCTGAGGAAAGCCATTTTTCACTGAAAGATAGACAATCCCCTTAAAATAAGATCTGGTCACTTAATCGCCAATGTGTTTTATAATATTCCGATGGAAAGCAAAAAGCACATTCTTGTCGGCACGAATATTTTATTGCGCATTCACCAAATCATCTGATATTTCACAAACTAAAGAAAATACGGATTTTTAATGAAACCGGACTACACAAAAGGGCGAATGGCACAACCATATACACAGCGTTCTTCCCAACAATCATCAATCTCCGGGAAGAAGGTGATGCTGATCTTTCCCCCGGATTGGTATCCTTCCAAACCTTATTTGAGCCTGCCAACTTTAACTGCTTTTTTAAGGAAAGCCGGACACCGTGTCGTTCAAAAGGACGTTAACCTTGAAATGTACGACTGGTTTTTCAGTGAAAATTGCCTCCAATTTATTTTGGAGAAAATCCCTAAACAACAGGAAAGGTTGAAGAAGATATCGAGAGATCAGGGCTTTAATGATGAAGTAAGAGAATTGCGTCAGGCACTTCATGAATGCACTCTTCCTTATATTAATACGCTTGCAAAAAAAGCAGAATCCGCCAAGGCCATAGTACGTTCACAGGAATTTTATAATGTGGATAAGTTGGAATGGGTTATGAATGTGTTTCGAGAAGTGATGCATACTATATCCCTTGTTTATGCTCCGGCTAGAATTTGTATGCCTCCAATGGAAACAGACTTAACCTATAAGTTGTTTATGTCGTCTGATATCCTTGCAGCAGTTAATGACAAACAGGTAAATGTTTACAGAGATGTGTATAACCATATACTAAAACCTGCTATTGAGGAAGAAAAACCTGATGTAATAGGAATTTCTATTGCCCTGAGCCAGCAACTATTTTCTTCAATGACATTCTGCTCAATGATAAAAGAACAGTCTCCCGACATACATATCACCATTGGCGGAAATACGGTTACCCGATTACGCGACGTATTACCGGAAACCTCAAATCTGTTCTCCCTTTTTGATACGGTTATCATGTATGAAGGAGAAACGGCATTCTTACAGTTGATAAACGCAATAGGGACAGACAGGAACTTTTCAACGATACCCAACCTCATATATAAAGATCCTACCGGAATCCATACCTCGAAAGTTACTACTGCGGAGGATATGTCGGCCTTGCCACCACCCGATTTTGATGGCCTCCCACTTGATAAATATTTTGTACCTGAAAAAATCCTCTCTTATCTTTCCACCAGGGGGTGCTATTGGGGAAAGTGTGCATTTTGTGATCATGGGGAAGGCTATACCACGGGGTATAGGGCCAAAAATATAGACCAGATCATTGAGGATATTCATTACCTGAAAAGCCGATACCACGTAACCCATTTTCATTTTCCAGATGAGTCTTACCCTCCTGCGCTATTCAAAAAGTTAACAAAAAAACTCATTGAAGCAGATTTGCAAATTTCATGGTCAACACACTTACGGTTTGAAGAAAGTTTGCTTTACGACGAGGTGTGGGAAGATGCCAAAAGGTCTGGATGCAAGTTTCTGCATATGGGATTTGAAACTGGAAGCGAAAGGGTGCTCAAATTGATGGGCAAGGCAACCACAACTAAGCAAATTCAACAAAGCCTGGAATTCTCATCCAGGCACGGTGTATGGAACCACGTAATGGGCTTCTTCGGATTTCCCGGTGAAACCTATGAAGACGCAAAATCTTCAATGCATTTTCTGGAGAATAATAAAGAACACGTACACTCTATCGGGTTTGGGACTTTTGATCTGACGAAGTATTCTCCTGTCCTGAAAAATATAGAAAAGTTTGGGGTCGCTTACAAAAAGAATCCCGAATGGAACCTGGCGCTTGATTACTATTTTACCGTGAAGGAGGGCCTTGGGATCGAAGACGCCGAAAAGGTCCTCGAGGAATTTGGACAAAACCACTATAGAGGATGGGATTTAAAGATTTATATCCGTGAATACCTCTTTTTGTATGTCTCTCATTTTGGAACCAATAAACTTCCGTCTCTTAAATTCAAGTTTCAATAACAAGCAAAAGGCGAAAAATAGTAGCACTATTACAAGTTAAGCGTTCGGCAAAATTCTTTGCCTTCATGATGTCTGTTAAAAAATGGCAGGTTACCCGCCGACTTTGAATTTCCTATACATAAATTTATTTTTTCCCACCATATACGGCTTCCCGATACTCTTTCCAGAAGCAATCTACCATGCGAAATCCGGCTTCTGCGAGGAGTTCAGTTTCTTCTGTAATGGAAAGAGGGTTATCACCATCTCTTTTTTCCTTCAATGTATATTCGGAGGCAATGTAATCCAGTGATTTTTCCTGCCCCTTCAGGCTTCGAGATCTCTCTTGTGTTCCTTTGTATAGCAAGCGTCGATACAACGCTTCATTTGCAGGATCAACCGCATTAAAAATATCACAATTAATAAACCAGCCATCTGGCTTCAGTATCGAGCGAACATATTGAAATAGTTTCAGTTTTTCCTCCCTCAGTAAGTGGTGGAGTGCAAAAGCGGAAACCACGGCATCCAACCCGGCAAGATCTTTTGCTTTATCTGGTAATTCCTGAAAAGTTGCTGTTTTGAACGTGATCTGATCCAACTGCGCTTTCAGTCTTATCTTCGCCTTATCGATCATCATTCCCGCAGCATCTATCGCAACAACAGAGGCATTGGGAAACATTTCAACAACCTTGTGAGTAAGATAACCGGTGCCCACACCAAGATCTAAAATTCGCATATTTTCAGACCTATCAAAAGGTAGTATTTCGCAGGCAATTAATGCCATCTGTTTACGATTTGGGTGCCAAACATCCATGTCGAGATCATACGTTGCAATAATATCACTGTTATTAAAAGCATACGCCGTCTCTCTCTGGTCATTTTCAGACATTTAAATCCCTCACAAAATTGTATTACTCAGAATTAAAAAAGCCCCCAACACCATCTCACAGATATTGAGGGCTTTCACGTCTTCATTATAATAATATTTTACAATTACTCTATATTTTTATATGCGACCCTTTCTCGACAACTTTTACAGTAAAATATATGAGAGTACTTTATAATATATTTATAATTTGACTACATTCGTGGCTTTGAAGCCCTTTTCGTCTTTAACGAGCTCGAATTCTACCTTGTCTCCTTCCGAAAGACTTTTAAAACCCTCACACTGGATTGAAGTATGATGTACAAATACATCATCTCCGTCTTCCTGAGAAATAAAGCCAAAACCTTTTGAGTCGTTAAACCACTTAACTGTTCCATTTGGCATACTAAAAATCACCCCCTTCGCATAAAAATAAATGGCAATAAAAAAAGGCGGCAAGGTACGTACCTTGTCGCCTTTCAACTAAGAAATATATGATAAAACCGCGTAAATGGTATTGAAGATATTAATGGTATTAATGGTGTTACTCTACAGATAATATGTTTCTATTACAAATGATCGGCAGATAGTATCAAACATTATTTATTAAATCAAGAGAAAATATAAATTATTATTTACTCTTGAAGGGTATATTGCATATAATTCCGAGTCGGTGTTTTTGTTCGAGGAAGGAAACCCTCTTCTTCGCCTATTAAGGACTTACAAAGTTTAATAAATAAATGAAACAGGAAACAATGGTAAAAAGTTTATTAAGGGAGGATGTCTCTTTCTCCGCCCCATTTACTGTCGCAGAACTCCCGCATAAAGCAAAGCTGGACCAAAACGAAGCACCTTTTGATCTCCCGGACAAAGTCAAGGTGATGTTACTGGAAAAACTTAAGGAGTATCAGTGGAATCGATATCCGCAACCATCGGTATATGCTAATGCAAAAGAGGCTTTTGCATTAGCAATAGAGTTTCCTCCGGAAAACCTGATACTTACTATGGGATGCGACCAGCTTATTCAGGCGGCATATCTTATTGCAGGGGGACATGATCGAACGGCTTTAGTCTTTGAGCCTACGTATCCGATGTTTTTCCACGCTGCCAAGTTTAACCAGACAAATCTAAACAGAATACAACTCACTTCTGAAGAAGTCCCGACAGTAGATCATATTAACAAGTCAAGGCATCAGATTATCTTTATTGTCGCTCCTAATAATCCAACCGGAACCTTTCCTGAAGAAGGTGTTATAGAGGCCGCTCTCTCAAAAAATTCATTAGTATTTGTTGATGAATCATATGTTGATTTTTCCAAAAGAACATGGTCTCATCTCTTAAATGAGAATCCCAATCTCTTTATCGCTCGTTCCACATCAAAGTCCTGTATGGCTGGAATTCGTCTGGGATATGGCATAGGCCACCCAGACATTATTAATGCCATGGAGGCCACTTTTACTGCCCCCTATCATTTAAGCTATCTCCAGCTTGTAATAGCGAAACACTTTGATCTTATCCAACCTCACCTTAAAGATATTGCGAATATTATTATTTCGGAAAGAGCGCGCCTAGCAAGTCAGTTCAGAGAGATGAGAATATCTTTTATTCCGTCTCAAGGTAACTTTATACTCTTTAAGGCAAAGAACTCAACAGACATTTTCCGAGAGTTATCAGAATTCGGTGTTCGTATTCGCAGCCTCCATGCAATCCCCGGCCTAACAGATTATCTCCGGGTTACTATTGGTAAAAAAGAAGAAAATGATCTATTTCTTAGAAAACTTAAAACCCTCAAATTCAAATAGAAATAATGGAAGAGACAATAATAGAAAAATTCGTTGAGAAAGTAACGGACGGCAAAAGTGAATACACGGATCGTTTTTATGAAATCTTTTCAGCACGAGGATTTTTATTAGAGATGGACAGTAGTTCAAAAACCGTACGGTTAAGCAAAGAATCACATGTCGATGATTGTGAATTCCTGGAGGTTCTTCAAAATATTGACTATAAACAAATTTACAAAAAACCACATTTTGATTCTATCGATGAGAATCCCAAAGAGGATGTTACTCGGTATCAACATGCATACTTTAACAATATAGACACTAAACTATTTGATATAGATAATATAAAATATTTACATGAATTGTTTACGCATGTAATCCCTATTGATCAATTTCGCCTGAATTGGAAGCGGGATTGGTACGGCAAATTCAATCAATTTAAAGAAGTTGTAAATCAGCCAGAAATCCGCGTATATGATTTGGAACCATTTATAGCCCGGTTTGCCAAAGCAATATCTTCCGTCGGAATCTCATCATGGTCATCATGCGAAGGCCATTGGGGCACACCTGCCTATATCATTTTTGATCGAAAGTATCATCTTGTCTGGTTCCAAACCTTATTGAATAAGTTTATTAAGAAAAAGCTGAACCTTGTATGCAATTGGAACTGGCTGGAGAATCGCTGTACTATAAGTAGCCCTGGAAAGGACATACTTGAAATGTATTTAGAAATCCAAAATGTGGCCAGACTAATTTACAACTATAGAGATTCCTTATTAAATATAAAAATGCATGTATCGTCCCTTCTTACAAAGGAACACAAAAAAATGAATAAGAACAATTTGCGAAATGCCTTCGAAGACTTTTTTGATATAACAATAACAGAAACCAATCAAACTTTTTAACCTGCTCGATTTACAATGGGCATTGCAGCTTGCATACGTAATAGTCCGGATCGTATATAATAAAACAATCCTTGATTTCAATAAAAATTAGGATATGCTCATAAGGACTCTTGAAAAGGAAATAAACCATGGCTACAGACTTAATTAAAAACTCATACGTTTCGGCTATTTGCGAAAAACTTAAACAGGATGATTTCGCATTCAAGGAAGAAAAATTTGACTACCTTGATGTTTTTTTAGCAACAGGCTCACAGTTTAATATGTCCTGGTTTAAGACTACGCAAATAAATATCTTTGCATTTATAAGTATTGTTGAGAAAGTAAGCATGGAGTTCGCTGTGGCTTACACTAAAATGTGTCTAAGCTATGCAATGAAAAACCATACGATCTTTCCAAAACAAATGCATAATATCACTGCAAGTTTTCCACTCCTGATATCGTCATGTATAGACGAAGATGCAAAACAGTGGATTCAGCAAAAACCCAAAAGCCAACTTGGTTTTCTCGAAGTACCTGTCTTTTTGGATTCCAATGACGACACGCTTTTACTATGTAATGAATCTACGCGACGCTCCGGTAACAAAAAGTTCTTAGCCGGCCTTGTTCAAAAGTATTTCAATCTAGTGAACGCGTAATTTCGAAATGGAAGCCGGACAATGTAGATTGCTTGCCGCACTCTTTGCTGCAACTATAGTAATCTCTGGCTGCATACTGGATCTTAAATACCGTCCGCATCAATTCAATCAAAAAGTGAATGAATATATAATTTTACAAATACAAAATCAACAGACACAATGAACAAATATAAATTTTATATCTTGGTAATCATATTGGTAGTTTATATTATAAGTCCGCTGGATTTGTTTCCATTTGTATTTGATGATCTTATCGCATCCGGTTTTTTACTCTATTTCTGGCGGAAGTTCAAAAATCAAAAAAACCGGAGAAACTATTATTCCGGAGGTCAGTCACAAGCAAATATAAAAACGGGGTCTGGTGGGTCAATGAGCCTGGATGATGCATATAGGCTGCTTAATGCGAAGCCGGATGATCCATGGAGTGAGGTGCAGAAAGCATATAAGGAAAAAATGGCCAAATCTCACCCAGACAAGGTTGCTCATCTGGGTGAGGAACTTCAGGAAAAAGCCAATGAACTTACACTTCAAATAAATAAAGCCTACAGTATTATCAAAAACGACAAAGGCAGTAGAGGATGACAGCAAGGACAACTCTTTAAAGGCCCTTTAAAGAGTTGTTACAATAACAATGTATTTGGGTGGAGAGCAACACATCCTACATGTATTCATCATTATCATTCGCATACTCAATAATTGTCTATGTCTGTTTAGCACCCAACACCTTAACTCTTTGCATGCTGAGCATTTTCTACCATAAGTTTCGAAATAGCTTTTGCAAAGGAGGCAGAGTCTTTTGGCTTCGATCCTTCAAGTAACAGCGCCTGGTTATAAAGGAGGTCTATATAATCAGCCAGAATTTTACTCTTCTTGTCTTCTTCAAAAATTTTATTCATAGATTCAAAAATCGGATGCGATGGGTTAATTTCAAGAACTCTTTTTCTTTCCGGCACCTCCTGACCCATCGACTTCAAGAGGTTTTCCATCTGAAGATCCATCGCCCCCTCATCACCGACAAGGCAGCATGCGGAATCCTTCAATCTGCCTGAAAGTCTGACCTCTTTTACGTCATCAAGGCGATCCTGTATAAGGTCCAGAAGCTTTCTATATTTCTTTCCCGCCTTCTCCTTCTCCTCCTTTTCAGATTTATCTAGAGTAACGTCACCCTTAATCGCAGATTTAAACTTCTTCCCTTTATACTCAAAACTGCTCATAATGACATCATCGATATCTTCCAGCATAATCAGAACCTCGTAATCCTTTTCCTTTAACGCTTCAAGGTATGGTGATTGCAATGTTTCATCCAGTGACGAACCGGTAATGTAATAAATTTCTTCCTGTCCGTCCTTCATGTTACTAACATATTCCGGAATAGTCCGGTATTTATCCTTTTCAATTTTTGTTGAAGGAAAGAGAAGAAGCTCTCCAATCGTTTCTCTTCTATCAAAATCCATATGGACACCTTCTTTCAGTATCCTGCCGAATTCCTTATAAAACTTCAGGTATTTATCAAATTCTTTCTCTTTCATTTCGCTTAACGCAGCAAGCACTTTTTTCGATATACTATTTTTTATTACTTCGATCTGCCTGTTGTTCTGGAGTATTTCTCTTGAAACATTTAATGGTAAATCTGAAGAATCCACCACTCCCTTTACAAATCTCAGGTATGGAGGTATTAACTCTTCGCAATGATCAATAATTTTTACCCTCTTAACATAAAGGGTTGGACCGACCTTGTACTCTTTGTAGTAGATATCAACAGGTCTCATTGAAGGGACATAAAGAAGTGATGTAAATTCGGATGCTCCCTCTGCCTTATAGTGGAGCACCTTTGCCGGATCTGTAAAATCATGAGAAACGTGTTTGTAAAAATCATTATACTCGGTTTCTGTTATATCCGCCTTATTCTTAAGCCAGATCGCCTTTCTCGAATTCAGCGTCTCTTCTTTCTTTACTTTTACCTTTTTTGTTTTATCTAATTTACTCTCCTCCTCCCGTTCAATATCCATTACAACCGGATGTTCAATAAAGTCGGAATACTTCTTAACAGTACTCCTGATCTCCCACTCTTCGAGATAGTTTTTCTCATCATCCTTAAGATGTAGGATCACATCAGTACCTTTATTTTCTTTTTCTACTTCCTCTATAGTATAAGAACCGTCTGCTCCTGACTCCCACTTAATACCTTTTTTGTCGCCCGCGCCTGCTTTTCTTGAAATGACGGTTACCTTATCCGCAACCATAAAGGTTGAATAAAATCCAACACCAAATTGACCGATCAGTTCCGGATTATCCTTTACCTCCTTACTTTTCAATACAGCAAGAAACTCCTTCGTACCCGAATGGGCAATCGTTCCAAGCTCCTTAACCGCGTCATCTTTAGTCAAACCAATCCCGTTGTCACGAATTGTCAAGGTACCGGCATCTTTGTCTGCAATAACCTTAATTTTCCAATCCTTTTCGTCTTCAAGAATTTTATTGTTTGTCAAAGACTCAAAATGCGCCTTATCAATCGCATCAGACGCATTCGAGATAAGTTCTCTAAGAAAAATCTCTTTGTGGGAATAGAGAGAGTGTACCATTAAATCAAGAATCTGTTTTACTTCCGTCTTAAATTCCATTTTTTCGACTGTCATTATAATTTACCTTCCTACACTTTGCTTAATTGTTTGTTAGAAATAAAAAATCGTAAATTCTCTATGATTTGAGAAATGCCTACCAGGCGTCCAGCATCCCCATTCCCACACCTTCCTGTCAGAACAAGCCGCACAAACAGAGCAAGGAGGGGGGATAGGGATCGTATCACCTAAACTACTCATAGATTTCCAGCTAATCTATATTTAAACAAAAACGGTACGAATGTCAATTATATCGTAACGATTTAATATCTTTTATAAAAAAAAGACATTTTTCAAGCAATCTCTTTTCTTCTGAAGAGAAAAATAGCCAACCACACAACTAAAGCACAATATGTTGTACTGTGCAACGTATTATACACAAGATATTGCACTGCGATACCTTTCTGCCAGGGCAATAAATGGGCGGCAACAACATCATTGATTGCTGCCATGTCTAGATTTTGAAAGTCCGGAAACACAACATAACCCATTGCTGCTATTGTACTTATGGCCACATTGCCATTGACGTGAAGGGGAATAATATAACTAAAAGCATTACAAAGAAGGAAGAAAAACAAACAGATAGTTAAATTTGCAACAGTATTAAGATAGAGCGACAAAACAAGAGAAATCGCTGTCAGGATTAATATTTGTAATAGAGAAAAGCAGATACCCAGAAAACAAATGAAATCAAACAGACCCAATAAACTTGCTGAATCACCCTGGACCGTGCTATCGCTTCTTATTATTAACGCCACTTCCAGCACAAAACCTTGAGACAAGACTAATAGGAAAGTTGCTGCCAAAATGCCAAAATATTTTCCTAAAATAAAATGCGCCCTCGATACAGGTTTGGATAGTACCGCCAGTACCGTGTGCCTTTCAAATTCGCCAGCAACCAGAACAGAAGAAGCCAAACATCCTGCAAGAAGCCCTCCAATAGTTATAGTTGAAATCGCCATATCCCGAATCATTCTTGCTTCTTCTCCAAAGGCGAAAAAGGTAAATGCGAAGGACATTAAAATTATAAAACAGCCTGAAAGAAAAATAATATAATAGAAAGGCTGCCTGACAATTTCCCTAAAGCTACTAAACACCAACGGAACAAGAAGATTCATTATCAATAAGCTTAAATTAAAATATAACGTTTTATTAAAGAAGGAAGGATACTGTTGATACCGCCAGACCCAGATAAACCTTCAAAAAAGCAACCCCTGGACAATCTTGTGGCAAACCCGTAGCAAAACCAGCCCCACACCACAACATACTACCACAAACTCCAGAAAAACAAAGTCCCAACTTAGCGGTCTTGTAAAATTTACATTAAATGCAGATAAAATCTTTACCAACAATTCAACATTTCCCTTGAATTTCACAACATAATCTGCTAGTAGATAGCATTATGTATAATTAAACCAAAGAACATTTAACCTGAATCCACAAAAGAGAAAAAAATGGCAAATAAAGAAAAACTCGGACGCGGCTTGGAATCTTTGCTCGGAGAGGCTATTGGCATCGAATCTGGGGAAAAGATAATACGGCTCAAACTAACGGAAATTTACCCAAACGAAGCACAGCCCCGCAAGCAGTTTGCGGAGCCCCAAATGGAGGCACTGACAAACTCCATACAAGAGCACGGCATTCTGCAACCAATTATAGTACGCCCCATAAGCAAAGGATATAAAATAATTGCAGGAGAGAGACGATGGAGGGCATCAAAGCAGCTGGGAATAAGAGATATTCCGGCAATCATCAAAAACGCTGACAGCCTCAAAACAATTGAACTGGCATTAGTAGAAAATATACAGAGGGAAGATTTAAATCCCATGGAAAAGGCCGCCGCTTTTTCGGAACTAAAAATAAATTTCAGCCTAACACAAGAGCAAATCGCGACAAAGGTCGGCCAAGACAGGTCAACAGTTGCAAATACGATACGCCTACTGGATCTACCGAAGGAAGTACAGGACTATGTTTCACGTGGAACAATATCGATGGGCCATGCAAGATCTCTGTTATCGCTGAAAGACTCAATTAAACAAAAGGCATTAAGCGAGAAGATAGTAAGAGATGGCTTGTCCGTTCGCGAAGTAGAACTCATCGTTTCAGGAAAAGAAGAGCTTGCCGATTCGATAAAAGAGGCCAAGGGCATGCAAATCACACCAAAATTGATCAAATCGCCACAAATTCTAGACATGGAAGACCGTTTAAGAAGAGCAGTAGGGACAAAAGTCTCTATTATGGAAAAAAATGGAAAGGGAAAGATCACAATTGAGTTTTCAAATAATGATCAATTCGAAAATATTATTGGCAAACTAAAGCCGTGAACAATTCGCGCATCTGAATTGATCCGGAAAACAGCTTTTTTATGATACATACACAGTCAAGGCAGAGCAGGAAAACGGCGTGAGGTTTGAGGGATGAAAAGATTGATTCAGGGCTGGCCTAATTACTTTGACCTTCTATTAGACTTAAATACCCTTCCGCACAGCCCTTGGCCAAGCCCCTTACCCTGCCAATATACCTCGTTCGCTGCGCAACTCCTATAGATTTTCTTGCATCCAGCATGTTGAATGCGTGAGAACATTTCAGAACATAGTCATATGCAGGGATAACGATGCCTTCTTGTAATAATTTCTTACATTCCTGTTCATACATGTCGAACTGCTGCAGAAGCATAGATGTGTCTGCAAACTCAAAGTTATACTTTGAGAATTGTATTTCGTCTAATTTGTGAACATCGCCATAAGTACTGCCATCCACCCACTGCAAATCGTAAACGGACTTCTTCTCCTGGATAAACATTGCGATTCTTTCAAGGCCGTAGGTCAACTCAAGCGATATAACATCCAATTCTATTCCCCCTATTTGTTGGAAATACGTGAATTGTGTTATTTCCATACCGTCTAGCCATATTTCCCAGCCCAAACCGGTAGCACCTAAAGTAGGCGACTCCCAATCATCTTCTACAAATCGAATATCATGTTTAACCAAATCAACCCCAAGAGCACGTAAACTATCCAGGTACAAAGCCTTCGCATCGTCCGGCGAGGGCTTTATGATTACCTGAAACTGGTAGTAGTGCTGTAGCCTATTAGGATTTTCACCATAACGCCCGTCAGTCGGCCTCCTTGAAGGCTCAACATAAGCACACATCCACGGCTTGCTACCAAGGACTCTAAGAAAAGTTGAAGGGTTAAAGGTTCCAGCACCGACCTCTATATCGTAAGGCTGCATTATTACGCACCCTTTGTCAGACCAGTATTTTTGAAGATTAAGTATGATTTCTTGAAATGTCATCTCGTGCCTAAAAAAACTCTTTGTCTATTTGTGTGGATGTTTATGCTTATGTGCATGTACGTCATTACCACAATCTGAAACATTTCCCTTTGCCACCTCAATAACATGCGGTATTGCCAGCAACACAACCCCTAAGCATTCTGATACAGCCTTTGGGCTTCCGGGAAGATTAATTATCAATGTGTCCTTATACATCCCTGCAACAGCTCGCGATCCAATTGATCTTGGCGTGACCTTAAAACTCTCTGCCCTCATTGCTTCAGCAAAGCCGGGCAACTCCCTTTCTATTACGTCTCTCGTTGCTTCCGGAGTTACATCCCGGGGACTGACTCCGGTCCCGCCTGTAGTGAGAATCAAATTAGCCCCTTCTGCAAAACTCCTGAGCTTTTGAGAGATGATATCCTGTTCATCAGGCACAATCTCATAGGCGACCACGTCAGCGTTAATGTGACCCAACTTCTCCTTGATCACCTCTCCGCTCTTATCTTCCCTTTCGCCTCTTGAACCTTTATCGCTAATTGTCAGAACTGCCGCTTTTATCATTTACGAATCCTACATAATCATCAATTTTAATTTCACCACTCTTTAACACTTCCGCAAATATACCTTCTCTAGGCATAATACAATCACCCACCTGGTAATAGATATTGCATTTATCGTGGCAAACCTTACCTATTTGAGTAACCCTTACCAAAGCATCTTTTCCAAGCCTTAACTCTTTACCCACCTTCATGTTAGAGAAATCAACACCTTCTGTCAGCAAATTCTCACCAAAGTCACCGGAATCGAGCTTTGCCCCTTTATCCTCCATCACCTTTCTGGCTTCTTTAGAGAGCAGGCTAATCTGACGATGCCATGACCCAGCATGTGCATCACCTTCTAAGCCATGGCCCTCAATCAACTTACACTGTTTTATATCTTTCTTCTGAACACCCTTCTTAGCGCTTATGCAAATTGCAACAATTTTACCCATAATCAAATATACCAAAAAAAATATTACTAAAAATTCTAACAACTTACGTAAAAGTGTCAAGCGAATATAATATGAAGACACTTTTTTCAATACCAGAACAATTAATTACCTATCATATTACAAGACAGCAATTTAACGATATGGCCAGATCGTTAGCAACTCAAAAAATACGACGAAATACATACCCACTCGCTACAAAAACCCCACTTAAGGCCTTTGACTGCCATTGCATCGCACATGTTGTATATGTAGCCAATAAGCGCACAATATATAGTATGCAAATAGCCGGTACTACCCAAAAATAAAAATTTTTTTGCCTCAAACTATATATGAACTTTTCCTCAATGACATGCTACTACAATCAGGACAATATCTTCAAGGCTAAAATATCGACATATCTGTTATTTTATTGCATATTCCTGTCTCACCCTAACATAATAAATACTCCAACAATTGACAGCAATTATATTTTATACTATTATGAAAAAATACTTTTCTGGAGAACTTCCAACTATCAAATAGAAGCACATGAAGAAAAACTCCCTATATTATTTCTACATAATTGCACTGTTATATATTATCGGTGCAGTTTTTGACGGAGTGGCTGTTTATAACCATAGCAAAGGATATACGAAAGATAAATCCGGTTATGTGGAAATATTGAATTTTGAAGACCGCTTACTGAATGTTGATGAGTGGATGTTTACCGGTTCCGGATGGGATAGCAAGGAGTCCACTTCGACGGAAAAGCTGAAAGGGGCTGAAGCTCATTACGCTACCGCGATAACGTCTTCTTACTACTTTATTGCGGGTTCTACTGCTTTCATCCTCATGGTACTGTTCATTTATTGGGGGGGAAATAATGTATTCAGGTCAGTTGGGTTAAGTGTTATTACTATTGCCCTTGCCTGTCTGGCAATCGGCATAATTACCCCGATGTTGGAAATAGGAGCATTCAGCACAAACCTTACAATTCCCTTGAAATTTTCTCTGCCTTTTATTGGAGAAGTTGATATTCCTGACAAGATTTTCAAAGGGAGGATGTACTACTATTACCAAAGCAAATCTGTTGTTGATCTGGTCTATGTACTTCTGGAAAGTAAAAACTATGTGGTGGCAGTTTCTATCTTTGGCTTTAGTGTACTAGTACCATTCACGAAACTTACACTGTCCATCCTATTGTTATTGAGCAGTTCTTTTAGGAATAATATCCTTGTAATAAAAATTGTGGGAAGGATAGGAAAGTGGTCTATGGCAGATGTATTTGTTATTGCTACATTTCTCTCCTACTTATCATTTTCCAATATGAATTCCGGAATCGACACTGAAGCAAATACATTAATGGGACTCTACTTCTTTCTCGCCTACTGTATCCTATCAATAGCATCTTCTCAATTTATTGAACTTGCGCTAAAGAAACAGAAGGACATAAAACTTAACCACACATTTTCATGGTAAATTAACCCCCTAATATTTAGCGTTATATTCATGTCCTTTTTTGCACAACCCCCTTATATTCAACGAATTGCGCCCTCTATTATTAATTGACCCATTTATTATTAGAGGTATATGTGAAATA
>JAIQZR010000119.1 GCA_021777035.1 Candidatus Scalindua sp.
TAAATCTTCAGAAGGAGATTTCTTCGGTGCTTTAACTCCAAGAAGTGATAAGAAAATGGCACACCGAAGTCGTTCCGCAAGCAAACGATAATCGATCCACCTTCTGTGCAAGCCTATCTTATTGCCAATTATGATTCTCCATACAATCCTCGCCAGAAAAAGTATTTCAACAATTAATATCAGGTGTGAAAGGTGAAAAATGGCCTGAATGGCTACTACAAGGACTGCACATGCCGCCAGCAATGCAATTTCAACAGACGCATTCTGATAACTACGTTGATATTTCAAAGCCAGCTGATCGGCCTTTGAGTAATGTGGCAGTAAAAAAGAAAGTATTTGCTCAAACCGATCTTGAAGGGAACCTTTGTCTTGAAGCGTATCAGCACATTCATTAAAGTATTTTCTTAGAGGGCCCTCAAGCTCCTCTCTGCTTGATTGGGACTTCTGCGGATATACTATTTCCTTTTCA
Organism: Candidatus Scalindua sp.; assembly: GCA_021777035.1. Taxonomy (GTDB): domain Bacteria; phylum Planctomycetota; class Brocadiia; order Brocadiales; family Scalinduaceae; genus Scalindua. The sequence continues at coordinate 470 of JAIQZR010000119.1, forward strand.
TACTTTCGTCTCAAATCGTGATTGCCCATGCGCATTGTCTCCAAAATAAATAAAATATTTTAATTGAGCATAACCCGTCAGGCAGATTATTTTAAGTTAACGGAATTTAGATTTCAAGGTGATTTTAATTCTTCTATCTTCTGTTGCAAAATAAATTCACTGCTATTATGATACGCGAACATTATTAATTCTTGCATGGTTAATGAAGCGTGCTGGCTGGGAGAACGGTTTTATTGCCGATGTGTGGAGAATGATGCTGTTAATGACGATAAGAAAAAGACAGAAATGCTATTCGAAGAATGACATATTTCATTGCTGGTTGACGGTAGTACTCAAGATGCGATTCTCGAAGTAATTATGCCAGAAGAAAGGATGCCTAATTATGGGAACTTTTCAAAGATGCGCGAAGGTGATGGAAAATTTGAATACCGGAAGCGATGAAAGGATGAAGTCTTAAGGTGTTTGGTAATTGAAGATTGTCAGTGGGTCGCTAAGCAGATTTTATACTTCTTCATAGGAGTATATCATTGGTGTTTTTGTTTCTGATAACAACAATAAACAGGGAGGACATATCTTGGTTAATAGAATCTGGAGGCTGTGGAGAAAAAATGTTAAGCCGGTTTGGGATAATAACCAATTGTTGATAATTATGGTAGTCTGGTTCTCGGTATTTGTACTTGGATTTCTTGGAATCTGTATTCAGTTGAAACAACAAGGTAAATCGTGGACATTAACAGAAATAATCTATCGTGATATGCAACTCTTTGTTATGGATGATGCGGTTTCAGTCAAGCCCGGAGACCAACTGAATAAGTTGTTTGGGGTCATCCGTGTCATGGCTCCTTTTCTGACAATCTATACGGTGTTAATAGCCCTGGCAGCAGTTTTCCATGAAAAGCTTAAACGGTTTTACATTAGATGGTTTGTAGCAAACCATGTTGTTATCTGCGGATTGGGACGAAAGGGATTGCTCTTGACAAAGGGGTTTTGCGAGCAGGGATTTCAGGTCATAGTTATAGAGAAGGACAAGGATAACAGTTCGATTGAGCAGTCTAAGGATTTTGGTGCAATGATATTGATGGGCAATGCAACTGCCAAAGAGATACTCAAAAAGGCACAAGTGAAAAGAGCCAGGTATATCTTTGCTGTTTGTGGTGATGGCGCTAATACTGAAATAGCTGTACACGCATATAGTATGGTTGAGAACCTTGACGACAGAGTCCTGGCTTGCTTTGTACACATTGTTGATCCGCAACTTTGTAGCATAATGAAAGAGCGAGGTATACTGACAGAAAAAAATGACTCCTTTCGGTTGGAGTTCTTTAATATATTTGAAAGTGGAGCCAGGATACTGTTAGATCAGTATCCTGCATTTATCGAGAATTGCAATGGGTTGGAATCTCATCCTCATATTCTTGTCGTAGGCTTGGGGCAGTTTGGAAAAAGTATTGTAATACAAGCGGCTAGAAGGTGGTGGTTGCTTTACCCTGAAGCAAAAGTGCGTTTGCGTATTACCATTATCGACAATGAGGCTGAACAAAAGGTTGGCGTATTGTGTTTACAATGTCCTCAGCTTGAACATATTAGCGAAATTACACCTCTTCAGATAGATATTCATTCACTTGAGTTCCAGAGAGGGGATTTTCTATTAGATTCACAAAAGCATCTTGCAATTACTATGGCCTATATATGTTTAGATGACAATTCACTTGCTCTTTCAGCATGTTTAAGATTGTTTCACAGGATGGGTGAGCAAAAAATTCCCATCGTGGTAAGGATGCAACATAGCGCGGGACTTGCAACAATTTTGAGAGGTGTTGAAACTGGTGGTGATAGTTTTGATAATTTACATGCCTTCGGACTCCTGGATAATACCTGCACACCGGATTTGCTATTACTTTCCGGTATACACGAAAGTCTTGCCCGCTCAATACATGAGAAATATGTCCAGCAGCAGAGCAAGCTTGGGGTTACTGTCCGTGAAAACCCAAACACGGTGCCATGGAGTGAACTTCCGGAGAACATAAAGGAATCAAACTTAAAACAGGTTGATCATATCGGAATTAAACTGAAGGCTGTTAACTGTAAGATTGTACCACTTATTGGTTGGGATCCACAACCATTCCAATTTTCTCAAGATGAAATTGAATTCTTGTCAGAGATGGAACATTCACGTTGGGTCGATGAACGAAAGAAAGATGGATGGATCCATGCCCCTGGCCAGAAGAATCCTGATAAAAAAACCCATCCCTCCATTGTCCCTTGGGAAAAACTGCCAGAGAGTGAAAAGGAAAAAGATAGAGAGACAATCAGGAATATGCCAGAATATCTTTCATCAGTAGGATTTGATATCAACCGGCAGAAGTAAATGGTGAATGGATGGTCTTACCAATCAGTTACACTATGAAATTATGTTCAGAACGTAAAGAATTAGAAAAATAAGAAGCTGATACCCAAAAGGAGTATTCTATGCCAAATGAATCGATTCAGACTGCTTCATTCAGGCGGGTAGGCCGGCGGACAACCAAATATAAAAATAATGTAGAAATTCAGAGGTTTAGAAAATCCTTAATCTCTGAAAGAGAATTCTTAAATTATGAAATACCGATTATCTTTTTTTGCATTGATAGAAACATTCTGGAAAGATTTTACATTAAGCCAGAATTGGACGTCTATTATCTTTCACCAAATCCCCTGCTATAATAATCCTTTTAATTGGTGATGATTGCGTGTCTTCACTCGTTGATTGATTTGTCATAATAGTCTCCTTTTTATTCTCAATAAAAACCAGGATGAACGCACATTTAGAGACCCAATAAAAGCACTCGGGCATGACAAAAGAGCACGCTCGCAAATTTCTAACCGGACACTACTGAGATACGCTGAAACATTAGTTGAAAGAAGGCAGTATAAATTTTTCTATTCAATCGGCGCCATCTTGTATCCCGCGGCAGACAGTATGCTTGGAATGCCTCGTACCATATCACGGTCTGACTCCTTGTCAGCTTCACTTAACTGATCATAGGGAACAATACAACTGTGAATTTTCTTTGCCTTGTCTGTTTCCGGACCATACTGCCAGCCGTCACGAACCTTTCCGTCCATCCAGACCTTGTGTGCAGCCTCAGCAAGA
>JAIQZR010000120.1 GCA_021777035.1 Candidatus Scalindua sp.
CAAGGAGCTCATTGAAAAAGATGATGTAGCCACAAAAAGAGAAGCCTATTATGTATCCAAGAACTGGGACGATGCACGTTTTGAGGAACAACCTGAATCAGATACCGTAATTGACGATGTAGAAGCAATGTTTGAAGTCAATAGGGAACAATTGGGTTTTATCCCGGAAGAGAAGGGCGGAGACGTCGCAGGAAAACTGGTAGTAATAGACAAGGATCAGGACACCGGCAAGCAGCTCAAAATCGACTGCACTAAATTCGGCTCAGGCGCGTACTCTATTCCCATTTCAACTGAGCATCTGAAATTCGAAACCAACGCGAAGTTTATACTGGTAATAGAAACTGCCGGAATGTTCCAGCGGCTTGTAAAACATAATTACTGGAAGAAAGCAAACTGCATACTAATCTCTATGGGAGGCGTTCCAACCAGAGCATGCAGAAGATTTATCAGGCGTTTATCAGAAAGGAAAAAGATCCCAGTTTATGTCTTTGTTGACGGAGATCCTTATGGCATCAGCAACATATACAGAACCCTTAAGGTGGGATCAGGAAATGCGGCGCACATTAACCAGTATTTCTGTGTACCAAATGCACGGTACCTTGGCATAACACCGCAGGATATCATTGATTACAAACTCCCGACCCATCCATTAAAAGATGTAGATATAAAGAGAGCAAAAGATGCCTTGAAGAACGACCCGTTTATAAAACAGAGCAAGGAGTGGCAGAAAGCAATTACTCAGCTATTAAAAATGGGTGTAAGAGCAGAGCAGCAGGCGCTGGCAAAACATGGACTAAACTATGTGATTGAAAAGTACCTTCCCCAAAAGCTGAAGAAGGTTGACAGTTTTCTGCCATAGTAAAAATCCTGGAATAGAATATCGCTTCACCTTTTATAATCATCTTTTCTATGGCGAACATGGTAAATAGTTAAAATCTTGCTTTGAGAATCAACTTGATAAATCACTCGATAATTTCCAATTCGCAAGCGGTAGCTCGATTCAGAATCCCTAAGTTTTCTAGATTGAACAGGAAAAGGATCATCCGCAAGAGATTCAATTGCCTTAAGGATTCTAGAGATATATTGCCGATCGATCTTCCTGAGATCATGCTCAGATGAGCCTTTCCAAAACGATCTTATACGAGACCATCAGCTTTCAACCTTTTTTTTAATTCATCAAAACTAACGGTTGACTCATCCTTTCGTTCTGCAATGATTGCGAGGTCATGAATATCTTCAAGAAGATTCTCATACTCCTCAAGTGGTAAAACAACAGCAGTCTTCTTTCCTGATTTATCTACAATAAATTTCTCGTGTAACTTGTCCATTTTTTCTCCTTATAAAATCAATCGCTATTAAAACTACATTAATTCAATCAAAATTAACACAAAAAAATATGCTCCAATCAGGGAACACCATACCATTATTGGCATTCTCATAATATGAGGAAATAAGTATGGTGTCCCCTGATTACAAGAAGCAGATCAACCAGAATATCAACGTAACTGGCGACAGTTTTGCCATCAACTTCCAGATTACCAGCCAGCTTGGGAAAAGTGATACCTTCACCCTTTAAATGCGCCAGCATCGTCCAGAGTCTGCATAACCGCACTGAGGATACGCGAAATCCCATCATTGGCACATCTCGTTCCAGATATGTACGAATCAAATTTTCAAGCCGATCCATGCTGACTGAATCACTTTTTGCCAGGTAGCTTTCCGGAAATCCCCCGCGCAACCATATTTTCTGAACGTCTTCCGGTTTAGCAATTAATACGTTATAAGTGGCTAAAAGAGATCAACTCTTCAAACTCAATTCCAGGTATCAAGAAGCCCTTTACACCGTTATTTAACTAGTTTTCTAATAACCCGTGTTTTTCGACTATTCTTTTCACCGCATCATAAATTATAATTTTAGTGTAAGGACAGTAAATTATTCATTGTTGAAAAATATCCACCAACTCACATTATTCTACCATTTTACTCAGCTTTTGCATTTGTTGTTGCAATCAAACTGGATTAAGACCAGAGGTCGAACAGCATTGATGGAGTGTCAGAATTTTAAATAAGGGGCAAGTCTAATGCTTTGAATTTTCTATGATACGATAGTACAATATTACATCATGGATTATGAGGAACTGTATGCAAAATACCTGACCCTGCTTGATGAAAACAAGGGCTTGAAAGCTGAAATAGAAAGGCTAAAGGCACAGCTTACTATTTCCAAACCACAGAAAGATGTTAGTGGTGAAATTAACACAGGGTGCTGTCCAGATCAAATTTCATATCAATACAATAGCAGCAGGGATTTAAACACCAGCCTCAATAACTGTTCTGAAAACAGGGATAAGATCGACCTGTTTATGTCTCTTTTCAGAGGTAGAGACGATGTGTTCGCCAAACGGTGGCAGAGTAAAGCAGGAAAGTCAGGGTATTCGCCTGTCTGCCTGAACGAATGGGAATCTGGTGTATGTTATAAACCAAAGGTAAAGTGTTCTGAATGTTCGCAAAAATTATATCCAAAATTTAACGAAGAGGTTGTAGAAGACCATCTTAGAGGAAATATGGTAGTTGGTATGTATCCTCTGCGCATTGATGAAACGTGTTATTTTCTGGCTATCGATTTTGATGATACCGGCTGGCAAAAAGATGTTTCAATATTGAGAAATGTATGCGACGATTTTGAAGTTCCTTACGCAATTGAACGCTCAATATCGGGTAACGGAGCTCACGCCTGGTTTTTCTTTGAAAATCAAATATCAGCAGCTTTAGCCCGAAAGTTTGGGACAGCACTACTTACCTGTTCCATGAGTAAGAGACATGAGATCAAGTTCAAGTCATATGACAGACTTTTTCCTAATCAGGACACAATGCCAAAAGGCGGCCTTGGAAATCTGATAGCGCTCCCGCTACAGATGGCTGCAAGAAAAAATAGTAACACTGTTTTTATTGATGAAAATTTTGAGCCTTATGCTGATCAGTGGAGGTTTTTAGGCGGAATGGGTAAGCTTTCTGAAGAAAATTTAGGTATTCTGATAACCCGTTTATGTAAAGGCAATGAATTAGGTGAATTGAGAAAAGATGATGACGAGATCCAGAGACCATGGGCAACTACCAGAGTTAGATTGGGTAAGCAGGATTTACCAAAAACAGTTGGAATCGTAAAATCCGACATGGTATATATCCCTAAAAATGGATTTTCGCAAAAGGCTTTAAATACGTTAAAACGGTTGGCTGCTTTTAAAAATCCCGATTTTTATAAAGCACAAGCGATGCGAATGCCCACTTACAACAAGCCGAGGATCATCTCATGTTCTGAAGACATTGAAAGGTATTTGTGCCTGCCCAGAGGTTGTGAAGAAGAGATTAACAACTTACTGAGTAAGTGTAAGATTGATGTTACCTGGATTGATGAAACTAATAATGGCAGAAATATTGACGTAGAATTTAATGGAATTCTCAGGAAAGAGCAACAGGAAGTAATAGACGAACTGCTGAACCATGATACCGGAGTATTATCAGCAACCACCGCGTTTGGAAAAACAGTTGTAGCCGCGAATCTGATTGCCGCAAGAAAGATAAATACTCTTATATTGGTACATAGGCAACAACTCCTTTTGCAATGGGTTGCCAGATTATCTGAATTTTTAAGGATTAATGAAGAGTTGCCGATCCAGGAAAAAAAGCGTGGAAGAAAAAAGAAACAAGGCTTAATCGGGCAGATAGGGGCTGGAAAGGATAGTTTAAGCTCTATCATTGATGTTGCAATTATGCAATCGTTAAATAGTGCTGGTGAGGTAAAGGAGTGTGTTAAAAATTATGGGATGGTAATTGTCGATGAGTGTCATCATGTTCCAGCGTTTAGTTTTGAACAGATACTTAAAAAGGTTAACGCGAAATTTGTTTATGGCTTAACCGCAACTCCAACAAGGAAGGATGGCCACCATCCAATAATATTTATGTATTGCGGAGCTGAGAGATTCAGGGTTGATGCAAAAAAACAAGCGGAAAAAAGGCCGTTTGATCATTATGTTATCCCAAGATTTACAAGTTTTAGAATACCGATTGATGAAAACAGTAAAGATTTAAATATTCAAGAATTATATGCAGGAATAACCATTGATGAAATACGTAATCAGTTGATAGTAGATGACGTTTTAAATAGCTATGAGAATGGCAGAAATTCTCTGGTATTATCAGAGAGAACTGCTCATGTTATGCTGCTCGCAAAGAAGTTAAAAGAGAGAATTCCAGAGGTATTAATCTTGAGGGGTGGTATGGGCGCTAAAAAAACCAAAGAGATATTAAATAAAATATCAGCAATACCAACAGGTAAGCAGTTAACGCTAGTTGCTACAGGCAAGTTTATTGGTGAGGGATTTGATGAGCCGCGACTTGATACATTGTTTCTGGCAATGCCAATCTCATGGAAAGGAACATTGCAGCAATATGCTGGCAGGCTGCATAGATTGTATGAGAACAAAAATGAAGTACAAGTATATGATTATGTTGATACCCATGTAAGAATGCTGGAAAAAATGTATGGCAAAAGGCTAAATGGATATGCCTCTATTGGCTATAAAGTAAAAGGAGAAAATATTGGAGCAGAATCTTCAGATATTATCTTTGACAAGAATAGTTTCCTTCCAGTTTACAGCAATGATATATTAAGTGCGTCAAAAGAAGTTGTGATTGTCAGTCCGTTTGTTACCAATAAGAGAGCTACACAGATGCTTCAATATTTCAGTAATATAGTCAATAAACAAGTAAAGATAACCGTTGTAACAAGACCATCTGAAGATTTTAAAGACAAAAGGAAACCGGCCTTAGAGCAGGTTTTTGATATTTTGAAGAACATGGAGATCAAGTTGATCTTAAGATCAAATATCCATCAGAAATTTGCGATTATTGATCAAAAAATTGTCTGGTATGGCAGTATAAATTTATTAAGTTTCGGTAGTGCGGAAGAGAGTATTATGCGTCTTGTAAATAACAATATTGCATACGAGTTGATGAAAAGTATTGAAAAATAATCAGTTGGTTGACAAAAGGCAGACAAGAGCATATATTCTAAGTATGAAGTATTTAAATTGGGATCCTGAAAAGAACAAGCTTTTGAAGCTTAAGAGAGGCATCTGTTTTGAGGAAATTGCATACCATATTGAATCGGGAAAGATACTTGGAGTTGAAGAAAATCCAAGGCATTCAAATCAAAAAATGTATATTCTTGAAATAGAAAACTATGCTGTTATTGTGCCTTTTGTTGAAACCGATGATAAAATTTTTCTCAAAACGGCTTTTCCAAGCCGTAAATACACGAAACAATATAATTTAGAGGGGGAATAATGAATAAGTTTAAACCAAAAGCATTCAAGCCTATCAGTCAAGAAGAAAAAGATTTAATGGAGTCAATAGAACGTGAAGAGTGGAAACCTGTCAAGAATGTTAACAGAGAAAAGGTTAAGGCTATTGAAGCAGCTCGCAACGCCTTGAAGAAAGATAAACGTATTAATCTTCGACTTACACAGAAGGACTATCAGCAAATTCAGATAAAGGCAATAGAAGAGGGACTTCCCTATCAAAGTCTTATTGCCAGTATAGTGCATAAATATTTAAATGGCAAACTAACTTCACACTCGTAAAATTTGTTTTGTGATATTAAAGAATCTTTATTCATTCCACCCGTAATGGCTATGCCTCATGGTAGAGAGCCAGTCCTCGCATTTAAGCAAGCTCTTGACTAATTGGCTAAGTCTTTATTATTCTTATCTCTTAACATCAGTCATACAATGTGATATATCACCGAGATGGCTGCAGAATATTTGTCCTGATGGACAGTCATTATACCACGTTCTAAACAACCAAACTGTAACGATTAACTTTTAATTATTTTTAATCTTACGGCAGGAAGACGTTTCAGTCGTTGATTCTGAGGATCTACCTCAATTCCAACGGATTCCAGAGCAGTTACACCAAGAATAGGCTCTATGTCGTTTTTCCCAAAAATGACGGTTGCACCTACAAATTCCCCCATAAACTCTACGCGAGCCACAGCGACATCCATCGCAACTTCTGTCCCGTCCGCTAATTCATAAGTTCTTTTACCATCAGGCTCAATACCTATTTCTCTAAGATGATTCCCAGGTACCATACAATCAATAGCACCGGTATCTACTAAAAAAAGACCCTCCCACCGGCGTTCAGGATTGCCCGGGTTACATACTGCAACTGTAACTTGTGTTATACCCATATAGTTTCCTCCTTGAAATTGATCATGATATATTCCACAAAAAACCTCCAACTCGTATTATTCTACTCATTTACTCACCTTTTGCAATGGCAAAAGAAACAACCACATATCACACATAAACCTCATGGCAGGCCACCTGGTGTTCTCCCAAAATTTTTCTCAGCTCCGGTATCTCCTTCTTACATCTCTCTACCATTATCGGACAGCGGGTGTGAAAGCAACAACCCGAAGGAGGCGATGAGGGAGATGGCATGTCTCCCTGGAGCAATACCCTCTCCTTGCGTTTACCCGGAGTAATTTCAGGAATGGCAGAGAAGAGCGCTTTGGTATATGGATGTTTAGGATCTGAAAAAAGCGTATCCCTGTCTGTCAACTCCATGATCTTGCCCAGATACATCACCGCAACTCTGTCCGCAATATGCTCTACTACGGAAAGGTTGTGTGCAATGAAAAGATAGCTCAGATTAAACTCTTTCTTCAGATCCGAAAGCAGATTCAACACCTGGGCCTGAACCGAAACGTCTAAAGCTGATACCGCTTCGTCACAAACAATAAAATCAGGATTAAGAGCTAAAGCCCGGGCAATTCCAATTCGTTGGCGCTGCCCACCCGAGAATTCGTGGGGATGACGTTTAGCGTAATCGGGAGACAACCCGACTTTCTCTAGTAATTCCGCAGTCCTTTCACGCTTCTGAACAGTCGTTCCGACTCGATGGATTATTAAGCCTTCCGAGATTAATTGTCCCACTGTCATACGCGGGTTTAAAGCAGAAAAAGGATCCTGAAAAATAACCTGCATTTTTTTACGCAAATTAAAAAGAGATCTCCTGTCAGCGCTCAGAACATTCGTACCATCAAAATGAACACTTCCCTCTGTAGCCGGAATTAACCGTAGAATTGTACGTCCTATTGTCGTTTTACCACAGCCTGATTCTCCTACCAGGGCCAGCACTTCCCCCCTGCCAATATCAAAGCTCACTCCATCAACGGCTTTTACATGACTGGTAGTCCTGGAAAAAAGTCCTTTCTTCGCAGTGAAATATGTTTTGAGCCCTTTTACTTCCAGAAGATTCATTTCCCCTCCTCATATAAAAAGCAGGAAACATAATGATCTGTGCTAACTTCCGTCACTCTGGGATCCTTCTGACGACAAATATCCATGACGTGAGGGCAACGGTCAGCAAAATGACAGCCTTTTGGGTAATTCTGAGGCTTCGGAACCTGACCCGGAATCTCATTTAATCTGTCTACCCGATTCCCCAGTTGCGGGATGGCTTTAATGAGGCCCTGTGTATAAGGATGTTTAGGGTTTTTGAATACTTCAATTACTCCGGCTTTTTCTACCACCTTGGATGCATACATCACCAGCACTTCGTCAGCTACTTCCGCAACCACAGCCAGATCATGAGTGATCAATAAAATGGACATGCCTTCGGTTGACTGGAGCTGTTGCAAAAGGTCAAGTATCTGGGCCTGAATTGTCACATCGAGCGCGGTCGTCGGCTCATCCGCAATCAACACCTCCGGATTACAACTCAGAGCCATTGCTATCATAACGCGCTGTTTCATACCGCCTGACATCTGGTGAGGATATTCATCGATTCGCATTTCAGCGTCAGGGATACCGACTTTTGTAAGCATTTTGATAGCACGCTGCCTGGCCTCTTTTGGTTTTACCTTTTGATGAAGTACAATAGCTTCCACTATCTGATTACCGATCGTATAAACAGGATTGAGTGACGTCATCGGCTCCTGAAAAATCATGGCAATTTCGTTGCCACGGATATCGCGCATCTCATTTTCCGTCAGCTTGACGAGATTTTTACCCTTGTAAAGAATCTCTCCGCTTTCAACTTTTCCCGGAGGCATCGGAATCAGGCGCATGATCGTGTATGCCGTCACGGATTTACCACAACCGGATTCACCTACAACACAAAGTGTTTTTCCCTTCTTAAGAGTAAAATCAACTCCATCAACCGCCGGCACCACCCCTTCATCCGTATGGAAGTAGGTTTTCAAATTCCTGACTTCAAGGACAATATCGCTCATTTCTGTCCCCTCATTTTCGGATCCAGAGCATCCCTGAGTGTGTCGCCAAACAGGTTCACCGGCAATACCAATGCCATCATAAATATAAATGCGCCCAACAGGTTCCACCAGACTATTGGTTCGCGAGCCAGTTCCAGATTAGCCTGATTTATCATATTGCCCCAGCTATAAGTGCTTTGTCCCACTCCAATCTTCAAATAACTCAAGACAGCCTCAGCCAGCACTAAATGACTGAACCCCAGGACACTCGTTATCAGAACGAGATGAAAGATATTGGGAACAATATGCCTGAAAAGTATCCGAATACGACTCGATCCCAACGCAATAGCCCCCTGGACATAATCCAACTCCCTGGTCTTCAACGTCTCACCCCGGAGAAGCCGACACAGGGAAGTCCAGCCGGTTATTCCCATGATCAAGCAGAGGTTGAATATACTTGCCCCCTGAATCAAAATATAAGCTGCGGCAATCAATATAAAGGGGATAGACCCGACTGTTGAATATACAAACTGTATCGACACGTCCGGCCACCTCCCAAAATACCCCGCTATAACACCCAGAACCAGAGCAATCGGAATGGATATCATGGTCGTAAATCCACCAATAATCAAAGCCGTCCTGATCCCTTTAAGACAGATATACAAGACATCTCTTCCAACAACGTCTGTGCCCAATATATGCCTTCCCGGATAGTTAAGTTTCTCCTGATGCCAGACACTTTCTCCTCTTTTATTTTGTACCATGTCTTTGGTAAATTGACGGTCTGACATTGGAGCAGAATAGGTCTTTTCATTATTAGTTCGAATGCCGGTACAGAGACGATCCAATATTGAAAGAGCACCATTTTGATATATTACTTTACCTCTCAAATCCATAGAGACATTCCCGGCATCATCAAGAAGCGGATCGCGCCACTTAAAACTATCCGCAATACCAACCAATACAAAAAAGCAAAGTATAAAGAATGATATTGCTGCCAGCTTTCTTTTAAATATGTAACGCCATATTTCTCTCCCTCTCTCATCCTTCACCAATTTGTAAACAAAACAGATGATTGCCAGGGAAACAACAGTGGCAATCGCATTTTGCAGAGGGTAGTTATATTGAATGGATTCTGACCAGGTTTTAGCTGTTAATAGAAACATAATTATTTAAATGTATAAGAATATCAATGCTTCGACTCCGCTCAGCATGACGTCATTCCGAGCGGAGTCGAGGAATCTAATTTAACCTGTTACTTAAACCTTATTCTTGGATCCACCAGCGTGTAGCTGATGTCTGTTAAAATTAAACCTACTATATAGAGAAGAGATCCCAGAAAAACCATCGATCTTACAATCGCAAAGTCCTGTGCATCGATAGCTTCAATAGTGAAGTTTCCTAGTCCGGGAATCCCAAAGAAAATCTCCAGAAGGAAAGAGCCCATAAACAGGAAAGGGATACTCATAACAATATTTGTCAGAAGCGGGATCATGGCATTTTTCAAACAATGCTTGAAGAGTATCACCCTCTCTGACAATCCTTTTGATCTGGCAGTCCTGATATAGTCCTTGTTTATCTCTTCCAGAAAGATCGTCCGGTAAAAACGGACACTCGCCCCAATACCGGAGATCACACCAACGACGACCGGCAGGAAAACAAATTTCCAAGAATAGATACCGGATTCATATCCGGATATCGGAAACAGCTTCAATAATTTCCCAAAGATAAACTGGCCCCCGATAATATAAAAAAGCATCGAGACGGACATCATAAAGACACAGAGGACTAAAGCCCACAAGTCAACATATGTTCCCCGGTAAAAGGCAACAATCAAGGCCGTACTGATACACACGATCAAACTCAAGAATAACATCGGAACGGTAATCGTCAGGGAAGGCACCATTCTATGCCTTATCTCTTTTCCGATATCAATGTTGTTCCGGTCTGATTTGCCAAAATCAAATTTCAAAAGTCTTGCCGATTTCTGAACGAAAATTGTCTGTGTTATCTTAGAGAATCCACTCTCTTCAGAGTTGAAAACACGGGGCAGATGGTAACTGTGATCTCTTTTCCATTTTTCAATGGCTTCCGGTGTTACGTTTTTATCCCCCAGAATTTTCTTTGCCATCATATCCGGTGGATTGAGAACAAAAAACAGGAAGAACGTCAACAGATTTACCAGGAGGATAACCGGCAGAAAATAGAGAACGCGCCTGATTGTAAAGTCGAATATATTCATGCCGTTGCCTTTCCGCGACGGCGAATGGTATTAACAGCCGGCACTGTACCTAAACCTAATAAAATCACAACTAAAACCACAGGCCAGAACCGGGGCTGGTTCCACTCCTCTCGCTTCTCCTCACGTAGAACGTGATCAACTCTTTTAAACTTTAAAGCTCCCCTGTACATCGCATTGGGCTTCGCATTTGAGTACCACTCATGAAACAGTCCATATGCAACAGGATTAAGCCCCCCAACCCAGGGGCTGTCATTGTGTAGAATATTCTTCATCTCCCTGATAATTTCCAGACGCTCCGGCCCACTAGGCATAGTCTCCATCTTTTTGAATAGTCTATTGAACTCCGAATTGTCATAGTTTGAGGTGTTTTCGCCTTTATATTTTTCTCTGGAATTCGGGCCGTAGAGAAGAAACAGAAAGTTTTCCGGGTCAGGATAATCCGCGTTCCAACCCCACATGGTAAACTGATAATTTCCCTGGTCTATTTTTTCACGAAAACGATTGTAATCCGAGGTCTCATTTTTCATGACAACACCGAGCTTTTTAAACTGCTTCTCAAACCAGATTATCCGGGGACCAAGTGCCGGTGAATACCAGGAATTAACAAAAGTGATCTCCAAGGGGCGTCCGTCATTATCTTTACCATTGGGATATCCTGCTTCTGCCAGGAGCTTCCTGGCCTCATCTATTTTTTTTCGCTTTGCACTTTGGGATTCTTCATCCCAATAATAAGCCACCGGGTTCATACCAGCCTTTCCCTTTTCATAACCAAAAATCCCGGGTGGCAAAGGACTATGAGAGGAAGTTCCACGTCCATTCGCAAAGATTTGAATATACTCCTCCATATCAATCGCAATAGAAAAAGCCTGTCTCAGCTTTCTCTGTTCTTCGGCATATCCACCAACAACCGGGTCACTCATATTGAAGGCAACATACATGGTCGATGGACTGACACTTGTGAGAAGTTTGATGTTCCGATCCTTTAAGAACTCCGATGCTTCAACATTTCCATGAGTAGAAATCTGTATTGCCTGCCCAAAGCTGTCCTTGGAGATACCGGAAGTATCGTAATAACCTTGAAGGAACTTGTTCCACAAGGGGATCGCCTCCTTCTCCTTCTTGAATATAATTTTCTTCAAAAAAGGAAGCTTCTTTCCTGCATCCACTAGTAACTCTTTCTCCCTGTCTTCCTCTTCTCCTGTTGAAGGATAGAATTCATCATGGAAATTTTCATTAGCAACAAAAACATATTCAAGGTTAGGATCATATTTCTCAATCCTATAAGGCCCTGTCCCCAGAGGATAACGATCAATCGTAATCCCCTTCTCACGGAGAATTCCCTGTTCAAAAAAATCTATAGCCTCTTGGGGCATAGGCGCAAAAAATGGCATCGCCAGCCAGTAAAGGATCTGAGGGTATGGTCTTTTCAGGACAATCTGATATGTATAATCATCTATCAATTTAACTCCGGAAAAAGGCTGAGCATTCAGATCCAAGTGAATCGGATTTACCCTTTCATCCTGTTCCCGGTTATAAGATGCCCCCTGTTTCTCACTTCTGCGTTTCCTCTCTGCCTCCAGATCTTTAACTAATGCGCCGGCAAACGTATCAAGTCCATCAATATATTTGGCCATAATAGGAAGAATCGGACAAGGCAGTCTCGAATCTGCCAGGCGTTTGATCTGGTTGACGTAATCAATTGCTTTCAACTCCCGGGTAGCAACTTCGGAAAAATCCGTAATGTGATCAACACCCTTTAATATCTCTTCAGGCCATTTTGTTTTTACAAAACAGGGATGGTTCTGATATTGAATACCCTTTTTAATCTCTATTGTATAGACAACTTTATTAACCGACTCCATGTCAACATCAGCAGGTAATTTTCTACCATCAGCATCATAATACTCAGCAACAGGGATATTTGTTGCCGTTAGCGGCTCTAATTCATAAGGCCGTTTCAGGAAGTGATACTGAAAAGGAGGTTCATAGACCAATTCCAGAAACGCATACTCGTCTGAAGAGTAAGAGATCGCCGGATCCAGATGTTTGGGAGGTTCCGAATAAACTGAATAAAAGATCGGTTGAGACCTTTCCGATTTCGGATATGGATGATTTGGAGTACAGGAAACCTGTCCCAATAATACCGCCAACAAACTAAACGTCAGAAAATGTTTCAGTACACTTCTTAAACCTGAACAATCTGTTCTTTTTCTCATAACTCTTTACGTTTTAGTAGCACCCAATCCAAGTTTTATAGATACTTCATTAAGTTTTTTGTCAAGCGTCCAGATAGGAGTTTGTGCCAATACAGCCGAAGCGAGCAGATGGATATCGATATATCCTAATCCTTTTCCCATCAATTTATTATTCTCAATAAAAGGCAAAACCTCTTCATGTTCTGCCTGGATCGCCATGGGTAGGGTTTGAAGGAGTGAAAGTATCTCAGATCTGTTCCGGAGATACCCACAAGCCAGCTCTCCAATAATAAATGGATGACAGACAACATCGCCATCGTTCAACGAGTTTGTAAGCCCAACATTACCTTCCCGGAGGTGGGACACCCACACTGATGTGTCAACAAGAAGCATTTTATACGTCTCCTGCTTTTCTTCTGGGCACCATCGTCAACTTCTTCTCAGTACCCCCCAATTTAGCAAGTCTCTTGCTACTCTCTATTGCAATCAGGGCTTCCAATCCCAATTTTACTAGAACTGTCTTTTCCTTAACACCGGTCAATTTCGATGCTTTACTAATCAATGTATCCTCAATATTTAACGTTGTTCTCATAAGTTAACACCCTGCAATATGCTTTATCATATGCATCAATATGCACTAATTACGCATATATGTCAAGAATTTTTCCCTGGTTTTTGAGATGTTATGGATGGTGAAACAGTGAAATACTTTCTACATGATCAGACTATCATTTGTTAACCTGTTTTTCAAAGTAAAATTTTCAATATTACCTGTTCACTTTTCAATTGACATAACGACTAAGACCGCAAAGAAAATCTAAAGTAATTAAGGCTGGGGCAACACAATCAAATTTGCTGAAATTGAAGCATATCTCTACCTCGAAAAAGAATTTGAAATATGGAGTGCATCATCCGTGATGATGCACAATTAAAGCAGTGACACGCCTGCCCGCCAGTTTTTTGGGAGGGGTCACTGCACTCCATAAAAACAACTCTGTACAACAATTTGAAAAATGCGTCTCCCTTGTCTTACTTCTCTTTTTTTTCTTATAATTCGACAATTTCCCTCCTTGACTTAACGAATACAGTGTACTACGTTGTATTCTAAGTGAACACATCAATTTATTGGAGATCATTATGTCAAAAGTATTAACAATACGTTTGCCGGAAGATATTGAAAACAAAATCAGGATGAAAGCCAAACTTAAACACCGATCAGTCTCAGAACAGATAAAGAAATATATCTGCGAGGCAATGATTAGTGAAGAAAACCCGGATTTGCCGCTAAAATTTATAAAAGATACACTTGAGGCAAAAGCAGAGATTGAAGCAGGACTGGGAACAGAATATAAATTTGGCACAATTAAATGAAAGACATAATTGCTTCAAATCACTTCTTAAAATTTAAGAAAAAATCGCCTAAGAAGTTACAATTAGAGATAGACAATGAGGTCAAAAATATCATAAATAACCCTGAAATCGGTGAATTAAAAAAGGGTGACCTGAAAACAATACGCGCACGTAAATTCACATTCAAAACCCAACTCTATTTACTTTCATACGAGGTAAAAGAAAATATGTTATTTTTATATCTAATTGACACGCACGAAAATTACTATAAACAATTAAAGCGATATTTGTTTTAATACAATTTACAAGTGCTTAATTTTTCCAAACAACTCACATAATACCTTAGAGCAGATAGAAGAAGCGCTTGGACGAAGGTAATGGTGGTTTCTGAGTGGTCGTTAAGTATGGATGAGGTATAGTGCCCCCCTGATTTTAGAATGCACTTAAAATCAAGGCTTTAAAAAGAGATCATCCGGGATTTCAATTGACGGCATTAATAATAAGAGTAATAATAACTCAAGCTGAAAGTTCGGATGACAGTAACAAACGTGTGGCTACTTTTTTACGTATGCGATGAAAAGAATAGAAGAATACAAACCCAAAATTACAAAAATATGTGAAGCAATGCCTATTATACGTCTTGGCTTATTCGGATCTATACTTAATGATAATTATACTTCAGAAAGTGATATTGATATTTTAGTGCTTTTTGAACAAAACAAAGACATTGACCTCTTCAATAATTACTTTGAATTAAAAGAAAAATTAGAAGAAATATTTAATCGGCCAGTAGATTTAGTGATAGATAAAAACTTCAGAAATCCATATTTCAAAAAGTCTGTAGAAAAAACGAGGCAAATAATTTATGAACGATGAGATACGAAAGTTTTTATTTGATGTTCTACTTGCTTCTGAGGATATCAGAAGCTTTACTGAAGGTCTAAATTTTGCTACTTATTTGAAGAATAAAATGGTTCAGAAAGCCGTTGAAAGGGAGTTTGAAATAATTGGTGAAGCTTTAAACCGTATTAAAAAAGCAGAGCCAGAACTACTTGAACATGTATCGGAATATCACAGAATCATTGGGTTTAGGAATATTTTGGCCCATGGCTATGATATAATTGATGAAAAGCTGGTTTGGGATGCTATCAATAAGCATTTGCCTGTTCTTGTAAGAGAGATCAAAAAACTACAACAATCATGACAAAGACAATACGGTTGTAATAGTTTAAATATCATCATCATATCACTCAAAGGTGTTATAAAGGGTATCGATGTGACCGACAAGGATGTTAATTTTGCAAGAAAGTCATTATACAGCAAAATAGGAATGTAATTGCTTTATGAATTTTGTAACTGACACTCATGCGCTTCTCTGGTGGTTTACAAATAATCAAAAATAAACGATAGCGAAAATTTTGTGCTAATTGCACTAGATTATCCAATTCTCCAGAAAATGATTAACCTTAAAAATCTGCCAGAACTTCATGACAAAATCATTGTTTCAACAGCGAAATATCTCAATCTCCCCTTAATCACAAAGGATGCATAAAATCAAAGCCTTTCCAACATAAAGACCATCTGGTGACAAATACTCCATGGTCTTCTATCTTCTTCGTATCTATTCATCTCCAGCCGCCAAAACGAGACTTATTGATTAGGTAAAAGAAAATGCCGTAATCCCTGAAAAACAATCAAAGACACTGCAATTGAAGTACATATCCACCTTGAAAAAGATTGCAATTTACATCATAAATTGTTATTTGTTGCACTTAGGAGCTAACAATATACTGGTTCTTTCGAAGAGGATAAAAAGATGTAAGATATGCAGTTATGTATATGACCCTGACCAGGGCGATCCGGATGCAGGAATAGAACCCGGAACAAAGTTTGAGGATTTGCCTGATGATTCTCTTCACATTCAAAACCCAACTCTATTTACTTTCATACGAAGTCAAAGGAGATACGTTATTTTTATATCTCATTGACACACACGAAAATTACTACAAACAGCTAAAGCGATATTTGTCTTAGAACAATCCACAAGTGCTTTTTTTTTCACACGGCAATTGGGGTCACCCATCGATAAGAATTTGTGTGCATTACAATTAATTTCTAAGAACTTCTTTTCTTTCTTTTTACTAGCCAAATAATCAATCCAATAATCCCACAAATAATTGCGCCTTGGAGAGTAACTTTCAAGGCTCTGCCTGTGTTTATGCCACCAACCGTAGGGAATTTATCGGCTAGTCGGGGTTTATACTTTATAGAGTTATCCAGGTTTATTTGTCTGGCAATTTCTTGAAAAAGTATCTGATAGGAAGAAAAGGTATCTTTCGTTGCATACCCCATTACATTGATTCCACCAAATTCTGTTAGTATGCTAGCAATTTGAACATTTACTCTTCCTATCTGTTGCACATCAAGGGATAAATTACCCCATAATATCTTGTTTTCAGTATCATATAATACTCCGCCAAGTTGTGGGTTAGAGAGAAGATGGACCACCTTGTCTTCAAGTTCTCCAATATTTCCAAAAACAACTTCGTTAATCTTGTTTTTTGTCAATTCTCTTTCAGAAACCCGTCTTGTCCTTATGACTTGGATTAAAATATATGGGTAAGTTCCCCAATTGTCAACAGGAGTTAATTGAAATCCGTAATCAAACACAGGCATCCCTATTTGAGGTGCCAGTTGGCTAATTTTTTCTGAAAACTGTTTCAAATCTTTATTTGGAATTTCTACCCAATTTCCAGGTAGGTGCATTGTAAAACCGTCTCGGGTTTTGAATTCCTGGTTAAGTTCTACAGCTTGGATAGGCATGGCCAGAGTTAAAAGAAATAACATGGCTAATTGCATAATTTTTTCTATTCTTTTGTTTCCTAACGCTGTTTTTAAATTATTCATAATAAATAACGAATTTTATTCTTCATTAGTTTTTTGTCAATTGATTTATCATTTGATTTACTCATTAATTAACCAAGAGGAATATTTACTTGATTATAATATTATATAATTTTATGATTCTACCACTTGTTAACGTGATCTTGGTTATGAAAGTATTCTTAAAAACTATACCATTCATCTTTGTCGTTGCTTTTCTTCTTATATCTTCTTTAAGTTCTTGGGCTGGTGGGAAATCCCATGCGCAAGAAAAAGAAAAGGATATAATGCTTGCGATTAGAGATTATAGTGCTGAAAGTAATATAATACGGTACAACACATTCAATGTATCAGCCGTGGATGTTAAAAACCGAATACTTAATGGTGAACCAGTTCATTTCGTTTACAGGGAGGGAGAGGAAGAGAAAAGGACGATTGAGTCCAGTTTAATTATTGAAGCTTTGAAAAATGGAGTGGAAGAGATAGATATAGAAGGTGCAGTTATTACTGGTAACCTTAACTTTGTGATAGAGGAGACTCTAGTCGATATAAATAAAGTTAATCTTGAAGCAAACGAGATAAAGAAGCTAAAAAATTTGGGTATAGAAAAAGTTTACTTCATTTCTCCCTCTATACAAATAGTAAACTGTCAAATAGAAGGTATGGTAAGTGTATATCCTAACGCTAGAGGAGTTAACAAAGAAATTGTAATATTTGAAAAAAATATTAGTTTTTTAAATTCCACGTTTTTGAAGATTGTGAGCTTCCATTATGCTATATTCAATAGAGAAACAGAATTCTGTTATGCAGAATTCAATGGGGAAGTTATCTTCTATAATACCAGCTTCAAGCGAAGGACGTCCTTCAGAGGTGCTAGTTTCAAGCGACAAGCATATTTTGAGTCAAATTTACCCATACTCTGGACTAAAACCTTTGAGAAGGAGGCAGACTTCAATGGTGCAAAATTCGAGAACACGGCCAATTTCTATAATACCAACTTTAACAGTGAAACGGATTTCGATAATATTAGATTCGACAGTATAGCGGGTTTTACTTGCGCAAAATTCGTAGGTGAGGCAAAGTTCGGTAATGCTGGTTTCAACAATAAGGCTGACTTCAGTAATGCTAGTTTTTACAGTAAGGCAGACTTCAATAATGCTAGCTTCAACAAAAAGGCTGACTTCAATAATACTGGCTTTTACGGTGAAGCTGACTTCAGTAATACCAGCTTCAAGGAAGCTATTTTTGATAATGTTATGTTCTCTAAACTTGTTGACTTACGGTTAGCCAAATATTCAGAATTGTATATCTCTTGGTCTAATCTGAAGGAGAGACTTGATGATATATCTTTGCAAAATGATATTGTCTCTTGGCAAGGAGTTTATCTTAAATTGATAAAGAATTTTGAAAACATAGGTGACGTAGTATCTGCCGACAGTGCATATTATTATTATAGATGTACAAAGTATGTGTTCTGTAGTGACTGGTGGGGAAAATTAAAATGGTGGTTAGGATATCTATTCATGGGTCTTACATGTGGTTACGGAGTAATACCATGGCGTACAATAGCTACTGGTGGTATAATAATCTTTTTTTTCACTCTTGCATACTATTCCAAGAAAGACTCTTTAGAATACAAAAAAGAAGAACAGGCAAGAGCAAGTGGAAATCAAGTAAATCAAAATTTTTGGCATTGCTTATACTTTAGTGTCGTAACTTTTACTACTTTAGGATACGGAGATTTCAGACCATTGGGAAAATTCAGGTATTTGGCTATGACAGAGGGAATCCTAGGCTGGCTCACCATGGCACTGTTCCTTGTAACGCTTGCTAACGTATGGCTGAGATAGGAACACATCCACACCTTATCTACCCTACCCCAGGGGTAATTGGGATCACCCATATGCCAACTCATATGCCAACTCGTGGATGGTTTATTGGCGCACCGGGAAGGTTGATAAGAACGAGCAAACAGTGGTTCTTGAAATTACCGAAGAACTATTATTGGCAGTCACAGTGGGAAGAAATACATTTAAAGATCAAACTGTTAAGATTTATGTAGCCAAGACTATCGGTTTTTATGTTTAAGATATATTGTATGCGGGAGTGGTATGTCCACAGGTTACGATGTTTGTACCTTTTTGACATTTCGTATTAAAAATTGAATTTTGTGTTTCGTATAAATACAAAAAAACTCCCGGATGTTGATATTAATGGCAAAAAACAAGTTAACAAAAGCAAATTACTGGCTAATACGATTTACTTGGAGTTTTTAGGTATAATACAGTAAAAATATCTAATGCCTTTTCTTTAGGAAAATGAAGAATTTATGAAAATAACTGAAATATTAGCTTTTGCAAGCACCATCGCTTTTACTTTAACGGTGGCGTATACTTACGGTTTTTCACGATCAATTGAAGTAAATTTGATTACTTATTTTAATATCAACGACTATATTAAATATTCTGTATATTGGTTGCCAGTGTCTTTGGTTGGTCCCGGTATAGGCTTTTGTTTGGCAAAAATGAAACCCCCATTTTTTGGGATTGGAAGTTCATATGAAGATAAGATTGCTAAGTATCCCAAGATGTCAGCTTTTGGTAAATTCATTTTAAAACATGAAGAGAAGATAATGTATGTGCCAGCTATTGGAGTTAGTCTATTTATTATTTTTCGCTTTTTTTCTGAACATGCACTTCACATATGTTTTTGTCTTTCCGGAACTGGTCTTTGGTTAGCATTTTTCTGTTACTTCCTAAAGCCAGGACTTGTTGAAGAATGGACTATTCTAAAACAAAAGGCGTTGCTGCTAGGACCAATCGCTATTGTAGGAGTATATGTTTCTGGCATATTGACTGGAGCTGCAAATATAAAAAGTGCAGAAAGAATCTGTCCCAACGAAATACTAGAAATAACTAGTGAAGAAACTAACAAGAAAGGAAGGGTTCTTTTTGCCCTTTCGCAATATATAGTGTTTTTAGATCAGAAGACTAAAATGGTTGAAATTATTCCAGTCGGTCAAGTAAAGAATATTATTCCAATACCAAAGGAAAAGCGAAAAAAATGAAAGCAATAGTCATACTAATATTATCATTGTTGTTATTTTCGTATTCAATTAATGCTGAGGAAAAG
Source organism: Candidatus Scalindua sp. (assembly GCA_021777035.1). GTDB lineage: Bacteria > Planctomycetota > Brocadiia > Brocadiales > Scalinduaceae > Scalindua. Next base: position 20,081 of record JAIQZR010000120.1, read on the forward strand.
AATGTGGAAAAACAGGGACAGCGACTATTATTTTACCTCTGCCTTCTTGCATCTTCCCTCCTCACCATACACTAAACTATTACAAGGAATGTGTCCAACCAGCATAGCACAAAAGGAAAAAGCTGAAAAGCTGGGGGTCACCCATTGACTGCATCTTTCTTTTAGCACTGTAAAACCCTTTTATAATCTCCCTACTTACCTCCGAATAAATCATCTAGAAACTTATTTTTATCAAGTTCTGATTGCCACTTTTGATGCCTTTTCACAGATTCTATCCTCTTCTGTGGCGGAAACGATAAAAACCTACTCGTCTCTATTGGCCCTAACTTTTCCATTAAAATATCAACACCTTGTTTCAGCAATTTTTCGTCTTTTATATATTGACCTTGCTTCACCTCAAGTTCTCCTTTGTACAAAAGTTTACAGGATTAACAGTTTCCATATTGATGCCTTCTAATTTGCGGATTTTTTTTAACAATTTGTCATCACAGGTAATAAAGTAATCTGCCGATGTTTCAGCAAATGCTACATGGGCCGCATCAGCGATTCCAAAATTTAAGGAATATAAATCGTAACTATTCAGTGTATTTAAAAATATTACCAGTGCTATTAAATAAAATCTGGTAATTCACCTCGAAATAATATCTCTAAAGCCTGGCTTGATTTTATCTCTTGCTTTCGGCAAGTTGAAAGGTAGCTACGCACACGGCAGAAAATCTTTGCTCCTTGCATAGAACGAAAACATCCTGATATCTTCTGCTGAACTTTTGTCATCCTGATATCATTTTCACTCAAATTATTTGTAAAGGGGACAATGATATCATCCATAAACCTTAGCACATCGTCCTTGTATTTTAGCAATCGTTCCAGAAGATTCCTGGCTTTCGTCCTTTTTACCGGACCTCTTTTTCCCTTTCGGTTTGTCATATCAGGCGGAGGACATTCCACATCCGCTTTTTGTAATATCATGATGTATTTTTGTTGATATTTCACGGACTCACTGCTTGTCAACAAGCCTCCCGCATTGTTCACTGCATGGCAAATCTCTTCAAGTAATTCCTTGGTATCCCTGGCCCACTGGTGTTTTTCCTCTTCCCACGCCTTTGTCAATTCTCTTAAATGATGAGCGTTACAAAGGGCATGGATACAGTCATAAGTATAATAAGGTCTCCAATGATCATGACAGAGAGTTCCCATATATTCAGGCAATATACCAATTGCATTCATCGCTTTTGTTCCCCGCCTTTTATGCGGAAAAAAGTATGTCCATAAATCATTGGAGGTACTATGCAGCCAATGTCCACCTCCATTAATATTGATTCCAGTTTCGTCTACATGGAGCAATGGTGAGTCGGCAAGTTTGCCCTTAGCTTCTTTCTCAAAATCTTCTAATAAATCGTATGCTTCTTGATTAAAGTTGTAAATAGAACCTGCACTTACTGGTATATGAAGTTGATTACAAAAATAATCCTGGATTCTGTTATAAGGAATCAGTTGATACTGTGACATATACACTGAATGTGCTTTCAGAGCAGTTCCATATTGTACTGCCTTTGTTACTCCTTCTGGAAAAGATGCAACAAACTGATCCCCATTATCATTCTCAAGAATCTGTGCTTGATATTCTGTTACAATCCTTGAAATCTTTATATCAAATACCTGCCGTGATTCATAACCCACATCTTTATACTTTCCACTGGGAAGCGTTCGTTGATCAATCTTGAGAACTTCAATCTCTTCCGGATCATCAACTTTTCGAAGCGTTACTCCCTCATGACCTTTTTGACCACCTGCTTTCTTACCCTCTTTCGCCTTGCTTTCTTTCTTGCGATTCGGATCCCTTGATGGTGGCTTGCTACTATTACGACTGTTTACATTCAAGCGATTAACCAACAACGTTACCAGCAATATCAGCAACTCAACCATAGATCGCATTATTGGTGACAATTCTTTCTCTTCAGCGAGAAGTGCATTTACTTTCTTGAGTGTTGCATCAATATTGTTGATTGTCAATGGATACCACCTGTGCTAAATAGTTTTAAGTTACCAATACAATAGAAACTATTATACCACAGGTTATTTAGCCCATATTTTACGCCTTATAATCCATGCTAAGGTGCGGAAATAAATTGACAACGACAAGATACTCTTTGCATATCTAATGCCTTGTATGGGACAAAGAGAGCTACTATTAACCAGAATATAACAACATGTAATTAACAGACAAATTCACAATTCTATAACAAAAACTTTGTCAAACAAATTCTCAGATATTTTCAGAATATTTTCGCTGAATAGTTACTATAAATCTTCAGTTCTTTTTTTAATTTTATTCAATTGGAATGATGGCTTTTTGCCGTATCTATTTAACAAAACAGTTAATTCGATACGCTCATATATATCCTCTATGGCTTTAGCACATCAACAGCCAATCCCCCAAAAGCTTTTTTTATCTGTCTTACATGATGGTGCGAGGACATCGTTACTTGCACCGCATTGTTGGGTATTCACCTCTTCTTTTACTTTTTTTCAGCATCATCCGGTTAGGTTTTTGCAAGTAACACGTAGGGCAATCCTTTAGGCTTGCTTTCGTACATAAATGGCAAGGCTAAAGCCTCGCCCTACGTCTCTTCTGACGGTTCGGGTATAAAAAAGCCGTACTTGCAAAAACCTAACCGGATGATGCTGACTTTTTTTTGATTTTGTATTCAGCTTGCAACTCCAACACTCTATTGATTCCTGACATCCAGTCCAAATTTCTTCCAATGACTAATTCTGTCATGGTCGCATGGTGAGTATTCTTCATAGGGATGGGTTTTGCCACTAAACCATGTTTTCTGGAAAGGTTCCTTACTTCTTCTGCATTATCATAGGTCATTATGAAGTCACCTGTGACTTTTTCACATGCTGCAAAAAGAGCTTCATGATCCAATTCAAAATGGGTGTAGAGACGGTTTCCTGCTCTTTTACCACCAGCAGTGTAAGGGGGATCAATGAAAAATACTACATCTTCATCATTCTTATATTGCTCTAATACCTCAAATGCATCTCCATGCTTGAAATGGAGCCTATCTCGCACTAAGTCAATTCCACGTAATCGTTTTGCGAGAGTGCCAGGATACCATCGTGAATGAACACCTTTGCCGGCCTCACCATTTTTTAGAAATCCGGAACCTGCAGCTAAAATGCCGCCGTGAAATGTCCTATTCTTAATTATGGTTTGAAATGCTTTTTCTTTGATTGATTTTCTCTTTTTCGTAATTTCATTGAAAGCGTTTTCCTTTGACATTTCGAAGTTAAGGATTCTTGATATAAGCCATTCTGCGTTTCCGTCAACAATAGTCTGCCACACAGCAGCTATATCCTCATCAAGCTCTACCATCAATGACTCCTGTGTCAGATTTCCAAAGACTGCGGTTAAAGAAATGATGCCTCCCCCAGCAAAGGGTTCAATCAGGAGCTTTGGTTTTTTCGGCTGACTACGCAGCCACTCTCGAAGACGAGGAACAAACCATGTCTTGCCACCGGGATACCGAAATGGACTGTATTGTGGTACAGATGCGACGTTGACTACCTTTAAAGATTCTTCTTTGTCGCTAAAAAGTAGTTTTTGCATAGAGCTAGCTTGTAAATGGGTTTTCAATGGTTTTATTAATTGGTGGAAACTCTAACTTTTCGTCCACCTTTGCCTGAAGCACTTTCATGAAATCCTCAATATTTCCAACTTTCGGTCGAGTGATTGTGTTTAAAGCTTCTGTAAATTTTGTGTAAACGACTTTAGTTCGTTTTAGATTATATCTAGAGGCTGTTTCATTGGGAACAAGATCAAATATAAGCCATGCTACTTCAGCCTCCGATTTTGAAATCTCTTTAAGATTCGGAAGAGTGTTGAAGAAGGAGCTATCAAGAGCGACAGCCATTTTCTTCTTCCACGCATGAAGGATTCCTCCTTTAAACATCAACTGTGGAGCCAAACGTTTTCGAGAAGAAGAAAGGAAATCAGGTCGAGGGTAGTTTGGTTGATTTATCCAGTTCATTGAAGCATTAGCTTTGCAATTCGACATGTAATGTGCAAAAGGGTCTCTTACATTTCCAGATATATAGACCGCTTGAATCTCTAGGGAGCCAAAATCGTATACTTTTCCATCCTTGCCATAGGCCACCAATACAACGTCAATGTTTCCCGCAGACTTGCCATGAAAATCGACTAGTCTGACTTCGGTTAATGAAGTCCAATTGGCCTCTTCAGGAAAGAAGAAATCTGCTGCATCATCAGTGATCAACCACTCTTCTCTAAATCGAATTGGGCATGTAATGACTGTATTATTTCCATTGTAAACGCTACAAACGCCAAGGGGATCCTTTGCCTTATCCTTAGTACAGCTAGGAACCTTATTATTGAAAGGGCAAAGTTTATTCTTCCGGTATCGAATTGCTTTCGAGCTGAAATCTGTCGGCAAGTGACCGAAAACCTCTGCTAATGGCTGATTCTTTTTATTCATTCTTTTTCTATTACCCATAGGGATTCAACGACTTGTATGCGATCTTCTCTTTTCCAAACAAGTTCTTTTGCTCTTTCAGTATAGTAACGAATTCTAATAGTATATCTGAATTGTTTCAAGCGTATTCTTTTCAATCACATAGCCGTATAGTATCTTTTATGAAAAACCGTGTCACACCTCTTTTTGATGGAATAGAATGTGACATGAAAATATGGTAAAACATAATCAAGTTCTTCCGGCTGCACCGCTACACAGACCTCCTCAATGATACCTTAGAAAAAGAGGTAACATCCTGTTTATTGACTAGCTCAAGATTTTTTGAAGTAGCTGCTTGTCATTATATTTATTTTATAATTCCACTGCAGATACCCATTGATATAAAATTGACAAGTTAACCGTTAGGTTTTAAATTCTTTGGTTCAAAAGCAGAAGATCGGATGTATATTTTACGCTATTCTACCGCCGTCCTGAAAAATGTTTTAACTACTTCTTTATTTGAGATATTTAGATTTCAATTGACGATTATAGGATTAGAAGCGATAATTGCCATCGATAGCAAATTGTAGTTGATTCCTGATACTTATGCGATTGTAGGATCTTTGCTTTCGCTATCGTTTTCTTGCGCAGTAGAATTTCTGCTTTCGTATTGGTGCAAATTTGTTCAGTCATTGGGTTGACTAAGTAAATAAAGCGATCAATACAAAATTTTTGCCATTTAACATCCGCTCTCTATATTGAAATGGATAGAAAGGTAAAATCATGGATAATACAATGAAAGCAATAGAAACAACCGGAGTCATTGACGAACAGCATCGGCTTGTCCTGGATGAAGCACTTCCTATTATAGAAAAAAGCAAAGTACGAGTCATAATCTTGTTGCCGGAAGAGTCAGATATAGGTGAAACGGAATGGCTCAAGACCGCGGCTTCAAATCCAGTATTTGATTTTCTGAAGGAACCCGAAGAAGATATTTATACGAGGAAGGATGGTAAACCATTTCATGGTAAAGGGTAAACTTGTCCTGGTACCTTTCCCATTTGATGACTTATCATCGGCTAAATTACGCCCTGCTGTCTGCTTGACCAATCCAATCGAAACACATCATCATGTTGTTCTGGCATTTATCACCAGTAGGATTCCAGACGAGATATTAGAAACAGATATAGTTATTGATTCTAGAAGGGATGATTTTAGCATAACCGGTTTGCATGTACCTTCAACAATCAGATTACACCGGCTTATGACTGTTACAACCTCATTAATTCAACGTGAATTAGGGAATTTATCATCGCAAATGGAAGTTGAAGTTAGTGAAAAATTACCTAAACTATTTGAGTATTAAATCTCCCCCTGACTGCATCTTTTTTTAGCACGGTAAAACCCCTTTATAATCTCCATACTTACCTCAGAACAAATCATTTAGAAACTTATTTTTATCAAGTTCGGATTGCCACTTTTGATGCCTTTTCACCGATGCTATCCTCTTCTGTGGCGGAAACGACAAAAAACCAATCTTACCATACGACCGTGGAAGCATCGCCCCAAAGCAGTTCCAAGTCGTAATCGCTTCGTGTTTCTTTTTCAAAGATGTGAGGCACATGGAGCCACACCTTGATTTGTGATTTACTTCCTTCTTCTTTTAGCCTACAGCATACCATCTAACGTCTAATTTTGTTTTCTTCTCCCCACTCTTTGCGGTGAATCTTTTACGCATAGAATATATTTTGAGTAGGGTTTTTTGAATCTTGAAGTGGTATAATGTTGTTGTTAACAAAGAGTTCGACAAGAGTGCAATTCTAACTTTTTTTTGAGGAGTGGAGAAATGAATGATACAGACATGGAAAAACTTGAATTTCTTGTAGACGAATATTATATACCGGAAGTGGTTGCAAGTCTGGGCGCTGTCTGTCGATTAAGGGCTGACGATATAAGAGGGACAGATAAAGAAGCTGCTAAAAAGTTTGAAACGTATTCTGATATCCTGAAAGATGCACGCGCTAAAATAGATGCTGTTTCACAGGGATGACTCCAAGTACAAAGTGCCATATACCGAGTTGTCATTCGTTATCTGGCAATGGTCGTTTGACGTTCATATTTAAGTTAGGCCTTCGGCAATTTTTTTTGCCTTCATGATGTCTGTTAAAAAATGTCGGGTAACCTGCCGACTTTGAATTTCCTATGCATATATTTAAAAAGAAAATGCCTATATGATCGAGATAAAGAGGAGAGGTTGATGTTTGATGAAAAACTAATGTTGAACGCCCAGAAAGTGATCTCACATTGTATGCAAGTTAGGATTCGACTTGTAACCGCTGAATCGTGTACGGGTGGCCTGATCTCTGCAGTCCTCACAGCCGTACCAGGATCATCTAACGTGCTGGATAGAGCGTTTGTTGTTTACTCTAACGAATCAAAGTGTCAGGAGTTGGCAGTCCCCTATCATCTCCTTGAACAATATGGGGCAGTGAGCAAAGTAGTAACTATTGCGATGGCAGAGGGCGCACTGGCACGCAGCTATCCTCATGCGCAAATGTGCGTGGCTGTAAGCGGAGTCGCGGGCCCTGCAGGAAGCCAGGATAAGCCGGTAGGACTTGTGCATTTTGCCGTGGCTCGAACTGAAGTATTGCCGACTCTTCATGAATGCCGTGAATTTGGAAACATTGGACGAAATGAGGTGAGAAAATGTACTGTGAATACGGCATTAGATCTTCTACTTTTAGCGGCTACAGAAAATTGAGTGTTATCGGGAACATGGAATGCCTCATCCACGATGATGCTTATTAAAGCAGTGACACCGGGCCACTGCACTCCCAAAAAAAGTAACCCTACCATTATAATGGGTGGCTTTGAGATGCCTTTTGAACAGAAGGCAAGATAAACGAGCTAGTCGACACTTCCAAAAACCCGGACAAACAGAGACTTGATTGATTTTATTACTGTTTAATAAATAGAACCTTAAGAAGTTGTTCAAACTCTTCTGCCGGTAGCGGACGGCTATAGAAGAAACCTTGCACAGTATTACAGCCATAACGACGTAAGAAATCAATATGCTTCAGGGTTTCAGCCCCTTCGGCTATCACTTCCAGCTTGAGCCCTTGTGACAATCCAATAATTGCACGAGCGACTTCACTGGTGTCTTGACTAGTCCCAATATCCTTGATGAAAGCCCTATCAATCTTGAGTGTGGTAATTGGGAAGTTGGTTAAATAGCTTAAGCTGGAATAACCCGTACCGAAATCATCGACGGAAATATGGCACCCCAAATCACGAATCTGTTCTAGTTTTTTAATATTCTCGCCAGTTTTGTCCATGAGCAGACTTTCGGTGATCTCAAGCTCTAGATACTGTGAAGATAAACCAGAATCTTCAAGCGCTGCCTTTACCATGTCTACGAAATCTGGCGAGAAAAACTGTCGGCCTGAAACGTTCACTGATACACACACCGGATGTAACCCCTTATTCTGCCATTCTATGTTTTGGCGGCATGACTCACGAAGTCCCCATAAACCGATTTGTTCGATGAGCCCTGTTTCCTCGGCTACCGGAATGAAAACAGTGGGCGAGATCAGACCATTTTCAGGATCCTGCCAACGCATTAAAGCTTCCATGCCAACAATTTGATTCGTGCCTGCGTTGACTTTAGGTTGATAATATAAAATGAATTGTTCGCGCTCAATGGCCCTGCGCAGCCTGCTTTCTATCTCAATCCGTTTCCTGGCTTTAACATTCATATCATTAGAGAAGAACTGATATCGACCACCGCCCCCCTTTTTAGCATGATACATGGCACTTTCAGCATACTTAATTAGCTGGCCAGCATCTTCATCATCTGTAGGAGAAAGACTGATACCAATACTGGCCGTTATAGTAACTTCTCTACCTTCGATATTAAACGGTTGTTTTATAGCGTTGAGTATCTTATCCGCAACAATAACGCCATCACCAGAGGCAGTCATCTGTAACACCATACCAAAGCGGTCACCTTCTGTGTGTGCAACCGTATCACTGCCACGAAAACATTTTTCCAAACGCATTGCAACAGTTTTGAGTAATAAATCACCGTAATCATGTCCAAGACCGTCATTTATAGTTGTAAAACTATCAATACCTAGCATAAGTATGGCTACCGGTTTGTCACCTCTTTTAGAAATGATTAAGTTCTGCTGCAATCTATCCTTGAATAAATGCCTATCAGGCAGACCGGTAAGCTCATCATGCTGATACTTCCCATCTTTATCCAAGCCTCGATTCTCAGTAACGACACGAATCATTATGACATAATTATCCGGTTGCTCTATCTGCTCTGAATAAGTATGAATAGATAAATAAAATAGACATGTCTCTCCATTCTTGCACCGAATCTCTATTTTACCTGGCCAGGAACCTTCAATATTCCAAGACTTTCTCAAGGAGGATATTATAGCCACATCCTGCTGCCCGGAGATGAGTATTTTAGGATCCTTTCCAAGTACTTCATCTGCCGCATACCCCGTCAACTCTTTAAATGCAGGGTTTACGCACCTAATGTCATCATTTGAATCGGAGGCAATTACACCCCAGTCGATATTGCCAAGAATGATATCAAGTAGTTTCTGTTTTTGGTGTGTCATGATTACGTTCGGCAACAATAAAATTAACTTAAGTGATTCGTATAGCCATATCTTTTAGGTAGTGTAGCCTACGAGAAACATATACCAATCTAGTGGTTAAAAAATACCAGCAAAAGCCTGCGGCCACGATAATACAGAAAAACAGAGTCGCCCAACCAAGGCTGAGCACAAATGCACTTTATGTAAGCTTCCTGGATTAAACCAAATTTAACACGTTATTCCCAGCCCATTTTGTAATTATTTTACTTTTTATCAGCGTCGCATGATTAATTGATGATTAGCGTTACATATTAAACCGGCTCCTGGAGTGTTATGCAGTGAAACCCACCCAACCCCAATAGCAAGTTCGACGCATGAATACCGAATACTTTTCGGTCGGTGAAGAGTCCAGCCAGGATATCAAGTGCTTTCTGGTCAGCAGGGTCATTGAAGATGGGAACCAAGACTATCTTGTTAGCAATATAGAAATTTGCATAACTTGCTGGCAACATCCATTTTTTAAAATAGATCGGCCTCGGCATGGGAAGCGTTACTATCGTGGGTTTTGACCCATTTTCTAATCGTACTTGCTTCAAACGCTCCAAGTTTTCAGCCAGAACGGAAGCATTGACACCGGACGAGTTGGTCTCCATAGCCAACACCATCGTTCGTCTGTCAACAAAACGGCATATATCATCCACATGCCCATGCGTATCATCGCCCTCAATACCCTTATTTAACCAGATGACATTGGTAATGCCGAGGTACTTCCTGAACAATTTTTCTAGCCCACTCTTTGTAATGCCTGGATTACGTGGTTGTGTTTTCTGGTCAAGCAGACACTCTTCCGTTGTAACTAATGTACCTGACCCGTTCACATCGATACTCCCTCCTTCCAGAACCAGTGGCATTTTTCCCCACTTTGCAGAGATAATCTTAAGGTTTAACCGATGAGCCAGTTCCAACGGAACACGGTTGTCCCTTTGGTGAGCAGGGTACCTGGCCCAACCATTGAAACGAAAGCGAATGATCCTCTTTAGTTTTCGTTTAGTCCGATTGTCTGTAACAAACGTCGGTCCATAATCACGAATCCAACTCCGATTGGTTAATATATGATAGAAGTGAATATTTGCAAGATCTGTTCGTGCGTGTTCAAGATATTTCCGGGCTCGCATTTCATGTCTCTTAGAATTCACCAGGATGCAAACTTTTTCAACATCCGCAAGCTTTTGAGCCAGTTCCGCATATGTCCTCTGCACAGCACACATTTTACCGGGCCAGTCTGTGGGGTTGTGTGGCCAGTTCAACCATGTCGCTTTATGTGGTTCCCACTCAGCAGGCAAACGATAACAAATCGGCCCTTCTTTTTCATGATTTAGAAACATTAAGATTAGATTATAAATGTCCTAGAGGAGATCCTATCTGCCAAGCTAAAGCAGAAAACTCAAAAATTTGATTTTCTATGTAATCAACAATTTATTCTACAATCCTACCATACGCATCAACACGTCTGTCCCTGAAAAAGGGCCATGTCTGGCGTGTCTCAGATATAAGTTGCGGCTCTATCTTTCCGTATATTATTTCCTCGTCACTTCCGGATCCTTCGGCGACAATATGACCCCGTGGATCTGCTATAAACGAGTGCCCCCAGAATTCAATCTCGGAATCTCCTGCCTGATTTGGTTCTATACCCACTCTATTCACAGAAGCCGTATAAATACCATTGGCAATCGCGTGGCCACATTGGACCGTTTTCCAGGAGTCAAGATACATTGCACCCACGCCTTCCCTTTCTCCCGGAAGCCAGCCGATTGCCGTTGGATATACCAGTACACCAGCCCCATTTAGTGCACACATGCGGGCCGCCTCAGGAAACCACTGATCCCAACAGATCATAGGTCCGATTTTTCCTACAGTAGTTTGGATAGCCTGAAACCCGAGATCGCCGGGAGTGAAATAATATTTTTCCTGAAACTGTGGGTCATTCGGGATATGCATTTTTCTATACTTCCCTACTATCGCGCCATCCGGGTTTATCACAACCAGACTGTTGTAATAAATGCCGGTCATACTTTTCTCAAAAACCGGAACTACCAGAACGCTATCTACGGTTTTTGATAATTGTGAAAAATAATCTGTTGTATAACCGGGAATCGGTTCAGCTAACTCGAAAAACCGAGGATCCTCCTGCTGGCAAAAATATATTGAACAGAAAAGCTCAGGAAGGCATATCAACCGGGCACCCATTTCTGACGCCTCGATGATTCGCGATCTGGCACATTGCAGGTTTTCTTCCCTGGTTCCCTGACACGCCATCTGTATCAGTGCAATTATGTAAGACTCTTCCTTTTGCATATTTTCCAATTTTTTTTTCTTCTAAGAAATCATAAGCGATCAAAGAGAGGAAACAGACATTGTTTCAATCGCTCCCCTACCACAATTATAGCCACTTCAAACTATGTTGCGGATACTCATTCCCATGCTATAATATACAACAATTATGTTTTTTCATAAACAGTCAAATTTCCGAGAAATCATTTTTATTTCTCTGACTGGAAAGTCAATCCTATCAATGTATTAACTTTTCTTGAGGAGGTTGATATGTCAAATGCAAAATTCAATCTGAGTTTGCCCACCAATGAGCCAATCAAGAGCTATGCTCTCCGCACACCTGAACGCGATGATATCAAGGCCAAGTTGCAAGAGTTAAAAAACCGCCAGATAGAGATACCCATTATTATTGGTGGCAAAGAGATAAAAACAGGCAACCTGGGAAAATGCGTGCTTCCTCATGACCACGGGACGGTTATTGGCACATATCACAAGGCAGGAGAGAAGGAGGTTCAAATGGCCATTGAGACGGCCATTGAAGCACAAAAGCAGTGGGCAGAAATGGACTGGCAAGACCGCGCCTCAATCTTTCTTAAGGCAGCGGATATTCTTGCAGGCCCAATGCGTTCGTTATTAAATGCGGCCAGTATGTTATGCCAGAGCAAGAATGTCTTTCAGGCAGAAGTAGACGCTGCGTGTGAATTCATTGATTTTCTTCGCTTTAACGTTTTTTTTGCAAAAACAATTTACGAGCAGCAGCCTCCGATCTCTCCCCCCGGTATCTGGAATAGACTGGAATACCGACCACTTGAAGGTTTCATTTTCGCGGTATCTCCATTTAATTTCACCTCAATTGCCGGAAACCTCCCCTCCGCACCTGCCATAATGGGAAATGTGGCGTTGTGGAAGCCTGCTTCAAGCGCAACATATTCCGCCTATTACGTAATGAAGCTTTTCCAGGAAGCTGGTGTACCGGATGGCGTAATCAATTTTATCCCCGGAACCGGAAGTGAGATCGGCCCGGTTATTATGAACTCTCCGGATCTTGCCGGTGTTCATTTCACGGGAAGCACAGCTACCTTCCAGAATATGTGGCAGACTGTGGGTCATAATATAAAAAATTACAAATGCTATCCGCGTATTGTGGGCGAGACAGGTGGCAAGGATTTTGTTTTTGTTCATAAAGATACCGGAATAGTCGAATTAGGCACTGCCCTGATACGGGGTGCATTTGAATACCAGGGCCAGAAATGCTCTGCGGCATCTCGCGCTTATATCCCCCGCAGTCTATGGGCAGATTTAAAGGATTACATGCTTGAAGAGATGAAAACGGTGAAGATGGGCGATGTAGAGAATTTCAGTAATTATATCAATGCGGTGATTGATGAATCTGCCTTTACCAAAATCACTAAGTACATTGAATTCATTAAAGACAGTAATGAGGCTGAGATCGTATGTGGTGGAAACTATAACAACAACAAGGGCTATTTTATTGAACCCACAATTGCCGTTACTACCAACCCTCACTTTCGTACGATGGAAGAGGAGATTTTTGGACCAGTCCTTACCGTGTATGTTTACGAGGACGATAAATTTGAAGAGACACTTCACTTATGTGACCAAACCTCTCCTTATAGCTTAACAGGTTCAATTTTCTCCAGAGACAGGAATGCGATCAGGATGGCAGAAAAAATCCTTGTAAATGCGGCAGGTAATTTCTATATCAACGACAAACCTACAGGGGCAGTTGTCGCTCAGCAACCTTTTGGAGGCAGCCGTGCAAGTGGAACCAACGATAAAGCCGGCAGCGTCCTCAATATGATCCGATGGGTGAGTCCTCGGACGATTAAAGAAACATTTGTTCCCTCAACGGATTACAGGTATCCATTTATGTCTGAAGAGTAGAACGCCTCGCGTCTTTTACGCCGTCATGGCACTTAAATACTTTTAGATTGAAACTTTAATTTAATTCTGTTAAATTTCTATTCTATAAATTCCAATAAAGCTAAAGTGATTTACGCCCCCATCGTCTAGCCAGGCCCAGGACACATGGTTCTCAGCCATGAGACAGGGGTTCAAATCCCCTTGGGGGTATATTACTTTATTTCAACAAGGAACAAAGTCCGGTTATTTAGCGGAAGCTTACGCTCTTAGCCAGAGGTGTTTTCCATCTTACGTCTACATATTCTACGTTTTTCAAATCGGCCCCTGCTTCCATTGCGACACTCAGCAAATTCTGAAGTTTTTCATAATTTGAAAGCTCGTTTACTTGCCCACTTGATGCAGAGAAACCCCATTTTATTTTTGCTCCGTTTTTTGTCCATAACTCTACATCAATTTTACCATCTTTATGTTTCTCCCCTATCTTCGAGACATCTATGGATACAATCTTTAAAAGCTTATCTATTTTGTTATGTTTCAGATAGTTCAGAAGGCTTATACCATCCTCAATTGACCGGTCTTCCCATTTTTCACCATATTCAGGCACCTTTACCGATTTTCTGCTGATTATATAAATTGGCCCACCATTTTCCTCTGGATGTTCGTAAAGTTTTTCCGGAAGTCTTACACAATCTTTGTCTACCAGATATTTTTTGCGTTTCCGTTTAACAATTGCGACTGGCTTGCGCAATTCGAATTTCATTTTAAGTTTGTTAGGCAATTCTCGCTCAACATAGTTAATCTTAGAAATAAGAGGACTGCTTTCGTACACAGCCACAATTTTTTTTGTCAAATCTCTCTCAAAGATATTATATTTATTTTTTAACCCGTGGATATTGTTTATCTCGTGAATAAATTCATCTGTTGCCCAGTCAGGGGTTTCAAAAGAAAATGTTGCGGGGCTTACCAAAAAAATATCTCGATCTGTCAATCGCGTCCATGCAAGTTTACCAAACCATATCACAGAAATTACTACTACTACTACCAAAACTAATTTGAGTGAAAGTGATATTGATGCCTTCCGCATATTTTCAATATGCGGTCTCACAATGGCAATATTTGCCTGGAGCGTGTCTATTACTTTATCATATTGAACTTTTAGTAGTTTTTTCATTGTTGTCGAATATTAAGTCAAAAAACAAAATCTACCACCTCATGTATAACTCCACTGATGTCCGCTATAAACCAAAATATTCATCTGTCCAGTTCTATATTTTGGCAATGTTGTTATCATGAATATCTGCGCGAGCGACCCGTTCAGGCATGAAAGCACGTTTATATGCAACATCAACAATAGAATCGCATAGTTCTGCAAAACTTATATTTGCCGCAGCTGCCGCTTTTGGCAACAGACTTCTTTCTGTAAAACCTGGAATTGTATTAACTTCAAGAACGTACATTTCGTCCTTTTTATTTAAAATCATATCTACCCTTGAGAAGGCAGAGCAACCAAGGCTGTTATGCGCTCTAATTGCCAGTTCCTGCACCCTGTCATAAACATCATGAGATAGCGCACATGCAGACGGCCCATAGGCAGATTCAAGAACTATGTATTGCGTGTTACCACTTTTGTACTTTGCAACATAGTCATAAAACCCTCTTTCAGTCTTGATTTCTATCACAGGCAGAGCGTTATCGTTTAGAACACTAACTGCCAATTCTCTGCCTTCAATGCACTCTTCAACAAGGATTTCATCACTGTAACTACCAGTATGTTCTATCGCATCTATTATTCGAGTATATTCTTTAATTATAGATATTCCAATACTGGAACCACTACTTACCGGTTTGGTTATCACCGGTAATTTCAAATCTTTAATACTATTGGCTATTTCCGACATACTTTGTGATGTAGAAACTGTAAAATAATCAGGAGTCATAATATTATTTCTTCTGAAATTTTCTTTAGACTCAACTTTGTTCATTGCAAGCCTGCTTGCAGAAATGCCTGAACCTGTATACGGAATACCCTTGGATTCCAGTACTTCCTGGATACCACCATCTTCTCCGAAATATCCGTGAAGGGCAATAAAAGCTACGTCAATTTTGTAATTATCAAGCTCATTAACCATGTCATCATTAACAATTATCTTGATAACGTTTCTATTATTTTCCAACAGGGCATTCGCGACAGCCTTGCCTGATTGAAGTGATACTTCTCTTTCAGCGGATATACCGCCCATCAACACTACAATATATTTTTCATCAGACATGGTTTAATTCAATAAATGAAATAACAGGTAACCGATTTTATTAATAATCCTGGTTTATGAAAGATTGATACACTATTTGTTTTCTTGCGTTTAAAACTTATATGTTCCGAAGCGCAACCTTATTGGCACTTAAAACCTTTTTTACTGCTTTTTTCAAATCGAAGATATTAAACGGTTTTGTTACGTAATCATCAACTCCACTTTTTAAGGACTGGACTGCTGTATCGATGTTAGCGTAACCTGTAACCATTATGACCAAAATTTCCGGACAGATCTTTTTTGCCCTACTTATTAACTCCAGTCCATCTATGCCTGGCATCTTCAAATCTGTTAAAAGCATCTTGTAATCACCTCTTTTTAACATCTTAAGTGCCTCGATACCGGAATAGCTTACATCTACACCATGACCTTCCTGTCTAAGTAAGCCTTCTATTAAGTGACATATTTTAACCTCATCATCTACGACCAATATTTTTGTCTGTTTTTCCATATTATTTGCTCCCTGTCATTTACCAAAATCTAAACAGCGTATTCTTCCAAGCCAAGCCCAAATTCTCCCACCATCTGCTTTGTTAGTATTTTGTATGTATAGCAAATAACAAACGGCATCTTTATTGTTTTATAGGGTTTCATTATTTTTCTGTATGCTATTCAGTCTCTAGCTTATTTTTCAATTCGGCAGAACGGCTAATTCCCCCTTGTTTAAGAACAAGCTTCTAACCCTGATTTCATTCTAACTATTTCGCTGGAAACAAAAGCATCTACAACATCAGGATCAAATTGTGTTCCAGAGCACTTATTTAGTTCTGATATCGCTTTATTTGAATCCATCGAAGAACGATACGTTCTATTTGATGTCATTGCGTCAAAGGAATCAGCTACCGTCATTATTCTAGTTAGAAGCGGCAAATCTTTACCACCTACTCCATCAGGATACCCGCTACCATCAAAACGCTCATGGTGTAGTCTGATGTGAGGAATTAAGTCGTCAAGAAATTTTAGTGGCTTTATAATTTTTTCACCCGTAGCAGGATGGAATTTTATTGTGTTAAATTCAGACCTGTCCAATTTACCGGCTTTATTGAGTATCATGTCTGATATGCCTATCTTGCCAATATCATGTAGCAATGAGGCATGACGCAACGTATTCTGCTCTTTACCAGACATACCCATTAAGCTTCCTATTGCAAATGAGTATTCCGACACCCTCTCAGAGTGCCCATTTGTATAACTATGCTTCGCGTCAAGGCCAGCGGCCAGAGACTTGACCATATTAAAACAATTTGCTTCAAGTGCCTTGTAAAGCATCGCATTCTCTAAAGCAATACTTACCTGACCTGCAATGGTATGGAGCAGGGTAACATCTGACTCAGAGAAGCTTTCGTTTGATTCCTTGTCTATAATGTTTATTACGCCAAGCACCCGCCCTTCTGTTATAAGAGGGGCTGCAACAAATGATTTCGTTCTATAATCCGCTCTTTCGCTTCCGTTAAACCTTTTATCATGCATAATATCCTTAACCATGATGGCCCTCTTCTCTGCAACAACGCGCCCCGCTACCCCCTCACTTATTCCTTGTGTAGCGCCTAAAACCTGCCCACTCCTGTAACCTTGGCTCGCCTTAACTATCAGCCTCTCTCTATCTTCATCAACTAGCATAATAGAACTGTGTTTTACCTTTAACTTTTCGTTGATTTCATTTAAACACAAATTCAGAACCTCATCCAACTCTAACACTGACGTTATTGCTTTGCTAACCTCATTTATAATTGACAGTTCACTTACTCTTTTAACAAGCTCTTTATTGGTATTCGCAAGTTGCTTACCTGCGATCTCAACTTTTTCAACTAATCCCTGTTTATGAAGCGTCAGTTCTTGATTTGCCGTCTTTAAATTTTTTACAAGCCGCATATTCTCCATTTCAACCTGGTGGATATGCAAGGTCTGTTTCACCGCCTTCTTTAACTCAAAAATATTAAACGGCTTTGTTATGTAGTCATCAACTCCATTTCTTAGAGATTGGACTGCGGTATCAATAGTAGCATAGCCTGTAACCATGATTGACCTGATATCAGGACAGCTCTTTTTGGCCTTGTCTATTAACTCCAGTCCATCTATACCAGGCATCTTCAAATCAGTTAAAAGCACCTGGTAATCGTCTTTTTTTAGCATCTTCAGGGCCTCAATACCTGAAAAGCTTACATCAACCTCATAACCTTCCTGTTTGAGTAAATCTTCAATTAAATGGCATATTTTAGGCTCATCATCTACAATTAATATTTTTGTTTGATTTTCCATTTTTTATGTTTCCTGATATATTCTGAAATCTAAACAGCATCTATCGGTAATGTAAGTTGAAAGACTGTTCCCTTTTCCTCCTGGCTTTTTACTGTCAACACCCCTCCGTGCCTTTTGACAATGTCATTAGAGATACAAAGTCCCAGGCCAAGTCCTCTTTCTTCCTCTCTTACAACGAAAAAAGGATCAAAAATCTTCTCAATTACTTCAGAAGAAATCCCCCTGCCTGAATCATAAAAGGAAACATTTATGTTACTATCTGTTCCCCTTTTAGTAGCAACTTTCAAACCACCGGTTCCGTTAATTGCCCTTCTTGAATTACCGAGGATATTTCTGCAGGCTAAAGTAATTTGTGCTTTATCTGCCTTGATCATGGGTAAATGATTGTCAAAAGATTCAACTATCTTAACCTCTTTTTCCTGCTCAGTGTCTGCAAAAGAGCAGATGACCTCCTTCAGGATTTCATTTAAATTCACATCTTCCCTGTAAAGGTCTCTCGGCTGAGCATAGGTTACTAAGTTTCTTACTGTTTCTGCAATTCTCTGGGTTTCCTCCTCCAGGGTCTCAAATATGTAATAATCAGGATTGTTGTTTTCCATTTGCGACAATCGTAATTGCAACTGACCGCTAATTGTTGTTAATGGATTATTAATTTCATGTGCAATTCTTAAGGCAAAGTTTTCAATTATTTTCTGCGTCTCAGATGAGTCTTTTAATCTGTTCCCTATATCGTCATTTCTATCTGAAAACTGACGAATAATTGCATACATTTCATTCATATAAAATGGCTTCAATATATAACAGTCAGCTCCTCTCTCAATATATTTAATAGCTTTTTCTCTATTAGGATCAGAAAAAGAGAGCAAAATGAATAGCTTCGGATTAATCTTTTTTACAACATCAAGAAATTCTCTTCCTTTTAATTCCAGATCATCAATATCCAGGAGAATAGTGTCTATTTTGCTTTCAGTAACCGTAACAATTGCTTGAAAGACGCTTGTTTCATAAGAGACATCGTACCCCTTATTTTCCAGGAATTTAACAGCGGCCCTCATATTTTCATCTTTTTCAGATATTGCTAAAACTTTATGTTTGTTTGTCATTAGAAGTATACTCTCCACTGGTAGCAGAACATATTGGCAATACAATGGAAACAACAGACCCTTCCCCTACTTTACTATCAAAATCTATAGTTCCGCCAAATTCCTCAATAATAGCTTTACACACTGGCAACCCCATACCAGAAGCCTTATCATTGGTTTTTGTAGTATAAGAATTACCAAAAATCTTGTTTAATTTATTTTGACTGATACCACAACCCGTATCACGAAGCTGAATCATAACGGAATCTTCCTGAACCAAATTGGTACTTAGGTGAATAGACCCTCCATTCGGCATGGATTCCCTTGCGTTTTGCACCAAATTAACGAAAACCTGTTTCAGCATGTTACTGTCTCCATATATCCCAACATCAGAAGGCAGCAAATCCTTTATTATCTCAATATTTTCATGCATCATAGTATACCCAATCATAGCTATTACATCGTCTGTTACTTTGTTTACACCAAAGAGTTCCTTTTTCCCTGTGTTTTGTTGTGAAAATTCAAGTAAGTAATTAACCAAATCGGCAATACGATTAAACTCACTGACGAGCATCTCATATGTCTTCTTTTTGGGATCGGTGTCACTTGCATCGGCTTGGAACATTTGCAACAATCCGGACACATATGTCAGAGGGTTATTAATCTCATGGGCAATTCCAGGAACAATCTGCCCCAGACACAATACTTTATTCAGATATTGCGCATTGTTTTCTACTTCATTCATTTTTTCAACTAAGATATGAAGTCCGGACATGTCACCTTTGTTATCATAGGAAGGAGCTACAGAAATTTTTTGTTTGGTTTCGAGTACCCGGAACACTTTGGGGTTTTCATCTTCCGCTTTATAAGAGTCTTCAACCGGTATTGAAAGGGCATCGTACCACTTGGCCCCTATTAAACCCGAATCCAAAATATTATTATTATGGCTCAACGTCTTTATATTACCCTCTTTGTCCGTCACAATAATTCCAAATACGTTTTCAGGTGTAGGCATCATAATAGCACAATCCTCCCTCTTCTTTTTTAGCTTAATACAAATATCGCCTCGAAACGAAACAGGTCTTTACTATTTTTCATGCACAGAGAATGACAGACGGTACCCTCTAGTTTTTCGGGTCTTTATTTTTTCTGTATTCTCTGTGCATTCTTTTATTTGTGAAAAAGGAACAAATTAAGTTTCCGTTTAACACTAAGTTATCAATTTATTGTGCCCCTCTATTATAGAGATTATATTTAGATGATTACCAAATATGTATCTCCTCTGACAGAGAGACATTGTATTTCTTTTTGATGGTTTCTTTAATTATCTTTATTAGTTCAAGTATATCAGTACTGGTAGCATTCCCAGTATTAACAATAAAATTTGCGTGTACTTCTGAAACGATAGCACCTCCCACCTTAAAACCTTTGAGATTTGCCTGATCAATAAGTTCTGCCGCCTTATATTGAGACGTATTTTTAAATATACTTCCAGCATTAAATGTTCCCAAAGGTTGCTTTTCCTGTTTTTCACTATAAATTTCATCCATCTTTTCAAGAACCACTTCTATTTTTGATTCATTAAGCTGAAATTCTACATCGATAACTATTTGTTCACTTAAATTACACCCACGATATGCGAACGCTACGTCTTCACGTATATGTTTAATAATACTCCCGTCAAAAGCCATTGTAGTAAGAGAGTTGATAGTATCGCTTATATCACCATATTTTCCTCCTGCATTCATCATTACTGCTCCGCCTACAGTACCAGGGATTCCAGCCAACACCTCCAGGCCTCCATATCCACTTAAGGCTACTGTACGGATAAGCTTTGAAAGATTTACTCCAGCCCCAGATAACACATATCTACCGTTTCTTTCTACATTTTTAAAGTTTATTCCGCCTAAATGTATTACCACCCCCTTAACACCATCATCGCCTACAAGGAGGTTGGTACCTTTCCCCAAAATAAATATTTTTTTCTGCTCACCTCTACAGTACTGAAGTACCTTCTTCAACTCTGAAGTACCCAACGGTTCCACAAATATCTCAGCCACCCCCCCCGTCCTGAAAGAAGTATACTTTTGCAGAGGAACATCATACCTGAATATTTCATTAATGGCTTCCGGACTGCTAATCATATTTTACTTTCTAGAATTTTCTTTAAACTATGAGAAACCTGCCAGATATCACCCGCACCCAGTATCAAAACGACATCATCTCTTTGCACTCTTAAACACAAACTACTTACAATATCTGAGTTGTTTTCAGCATATTCAACATCACCACCCATTGTCTGCAATTCACGTTTCAAATCCAGAGAGCTGACTGACGCCCTTTCTGTATCCGAATCTCTTGCGGCATAAATCTCTGTAATGATTACTTTGTCGGCGAGTGTTAGGGCCATAGCAAATTCTCTCAGAAGAAGTTTTGTACGATTGTGCTGGTGTGGCTGAAACACGCACCAAATACGCTGTGAAGGATAGATCGCCCTTGCCGTTGCCAAAGTTGTTTTAATTGCTGTCGGATGATGAGCAAAATCATCAATAATCGTAATGCCGTTTTTACTACTGATAGTTTGAAAACGTCGACTTACACCATTAAATGATGCCAACACTTTCTTTATCGTTTTTCCGTTTAATCCTATGTAATTGCATACAGATATTGCAGCAAGTGCATTTGACACATTATGCAGTCCAGGTAATTTGAGACAGAAGTCACCAAAATATTTCCCTTTTTTAAACACACTGAAATGGTTTACGTTCTTGTCCGAATAAGTCAGGACAGCAAGCCATTTTGCGTCTGACTCACAATTAACTCTTCCATAAGACCCATCCGCTATTAACACTTCATCAGAGTAGGCTTGCAAGCTTGTTTTTCTGGCAAAAATAAACTTATCGAGAACATCAGGTACCGTAGCAATCGAGTAGCTTTCAACCTTACATTTTGCACCCTTGACAACCTTTCTTATATTTGCATCATCATTATTTATAACAAGTAATCCGTCTTCCGGGATTAAGGAGACAAACTCTGTAAAAGCGTCCGTTATCCCATCAAGATTTTTATAATAATCCAGATGGTCTTCTTCAATATTAGTGATTACACCTATCTGTGGTGTCAGGTTCAGAAACGTCCTATCAAATTCACACGCCTCTGCGACAAAATGATTTCCGTTGCCGACACAGGAATTGCCTCCAATCTCTGCCACATTACCACCGATCACAAAGGTAGGTTCATGGCCTGTCTTTTTTAATATTGTTGAAATCATTGCCGTTGTTGTTGTCTTGCCATGTGTACCGCTAATGGCAATTCCATATTTTGTTTTCATTAAAGATCCTAAAAACTCAGAATATTTAACAACCTTTAATCCCAATGATCTTGCCTTTTTAAGATCTGGATTATTTTCATCGATAGCAGCCGAAGTAATCACCAGATTTGTACCTGATCCAAGACATTCTCCGTCCTGTTCCGTGTTAATCCTGACACCTAATTCTCCAAGCTCACATGTCACCGGAGAGCACTCCATATCTGAGCCGGACACGATGTAGCCATCGTTTACTAAAATCTTAGCAATGGCACTCATTCCTGCGCCACCAATACCAATAAAATAAACATATTTCCCACAACCATGATCAATAAAATTAAAATCGTTTTGGCGATCTGCTTTCTGACAATATTCTTTTAATATAAGTTTCATTATTTCCCGCAAAAGTCTCTTGTTTTAAATTTTACAACATTTCAAGCTAAACAGGATGAGCAACACTAAACAAATTCGTCTTCGACTTCTTCTCTTTGAGAGTCTGGCATATTTTATCAACAACCCTTACCGCTGCAAAAGGTTTGTTTAGGCCTTTATTTACTCTCTTCATATTATCCAGCCTTTCATCATTCAAGAGCAAACCAGATATAAGTTTTATAACTCTTCCAGGCTTCAGTTCCTCCTGTTTAATGATCAGCGCCCCACCCGCACTGGACAATTCGTAAGCATTCCAGTATTGATGATTGTCTGTCGCATACGGATAGGGTATAAGGATTGCGGGAATACCTACAGCCGTAATCTCGGAAATCGTATTTGCACCGGAACGACTGATGACCAAATCTGACAATCCATAGGCAGCACCCATATCATTACAAAATTCTGAAACAAAATATCCTGTCCCCATACCACTATAAGCATTTTTTGCCTCCAGATATCCATGTTTTCCCGTCAAATGTATGACCTGCAGCTCCGGCACCAATGTCAGAAGCCCAGGAATACTTTGCAGCATTACCTCGTTTATTGCCTGGGCGCCCTGACTACCACCCATTATTAACAATGTCTTCTTCTGAAGATCAAGTCCAAACGGATTGCCGCCTGCCACTTTCTCACTTTCTATAATATCGTTTCGGATTGGAACACCAGTAACAGAGACATGTCCTTTCTTAAATAGTTTTTTTGAACTTTCCCAATGGCAAAGAACAATATCTGCCCACCTTGCCATTATTAAATTAGCCCTTCCTGGTATAACATTCTGTTCTATCAAAACAATTGGAATACCAGTGATATATGCCGCAATCACGGGAAATACTGAGCCGTATCCACCCAAACCAATTATTATATCAGGTCTAATCCTTATAAGATTAATTAAAGAATGTACTGTCCCGACCAGAGAGGCAAAGAGAAAGAGGGGTAAACGAATAAACGATGTTAACTTACAGGCCATAATTTGTTTAAACTCATAGCCACTCTTTCCTATGTATCCTGACTCACTTTTTTTATTTGTACCAAAGAAAATTATACGCGTGTCAGGAAACCTGTATGATATTTCCTGTGCAATACTTAGACCTGCCATTAAATGGCCACCCGTACCTCCACCAGCAAAGACAATTTTCAAGCGGCAAAACTCCTATTATTTTCAAAATTCCTTGCTGAGGCGCCAGCGTCTCCTGATTGCCTTGCAATATTTAAAAGTATCCCTACTCCCAACATAGACAATATTATCGATGAACCTCCCGTACTGATAAATGGCAATGGAAGTCCCTTTGTTGGTATTGAACCGGTTACAACCGCTATATTTATTGCTGCTTGTAAGGCAAGCGAAACGGTTATACCTAATGAGAGAAAAAAACCAAATGAATCCATTGCCGCTTTACATACCCTTATACCCTGCCATGTTAACAAGGCAAACATAACTACAATACATGCCGCCCCTATAAATCCGAACTCTTCACCTACTATTGAAAATATAAAATCATTATCACTCATTGGCAAGAAAAACAGTTTCTGGCGACTTTCTCCCAATCCCAAGCCGACTATGCCACCAGAACCAAGCGCAATCCATGATTGTATGATTTGATAGCCAATTCCCGTAGGATCTTTCCACGGGTCAAGAAAAGCTAGCAATCTATTGTGTCGATATGTTGGAATATTGTGCATAATTTGGTAAATGTGTGGGATTGACGCTATCATTGTAAAGACCACATAAACTACCCTGGTACCTCCTGTCATTATCAAAATAAAAGAGATCATTGATATAAACATAGCCGTACCAAAGTCCGGTTCCTTAAGAATAAGCAAGGAAACAATACCTATTAATATGATCGGAACAACAAACCCTTTAGCGAAGGCAGACATTTTTTCCCGGTTTTTTGTAATGTATCCAGACATAAAAATTATCATTGCAAGTTTAGCAAATTCTGATGGTTGGTATCCAAAATAGCTTCCAAATCTTATCCACCTGCGAGCACCGTAAGTAACAGTCCCTACTTTCGGAATGAGCACAACAACCAGACCGGCAAGCGCAACGATAAGAATTACCGTACTATATTTCTGCAGATAATGATAATCAATCTTCATCATGATCAACATGCCTATTATTGCGATGGTAACCCACATAACATGCCTCAAAAAAGTAGTGTTCGTTGAATGGACACTATCGACTACTTTTGCTGAGCTTGTGCTATAAATCATAATTACTCCTATCACGAGTAATGTCATAACAAGATACATTATGATATTTGCCGGCTCTAAACTACGCATAGAAGCAAAGCTGTAACCTGTTAACTGATCAGATTGTACTTCTTTGCCATATGCATGTTGACTTCTCAATACATTCATAATTTCAGTGTTATCAAGCTAAAAAGTGCCATTATTGCCGCAATTATAAAAAACCTCATGGTGATTTTTGTTTCCTTCAAATCTTTAAATTGAAAGTGGTGATGTATGGGTGCACATAGAAATAGTCTCTTCCCTGAGATTTTGTATACACCAACCTGCAATAAGACAGAAACGGCTTCTACAATAAATATACTTCCTATAAAAAAAAGAAGAAGTTCCTGTTTCACAATAATAGCAACAATTCCAAGTATACCTCCCAATGGTAATGAGCCCACATCTCCCATAAATGTCTGTGCAGGAAAGCAATTAAACCACATAAAACCCAAACCAGCGCCCACCAATGCAGCGCAGAGAATACTTAATTCACCGGCGCCCGCGATATAAGGAACTTGTAAATAGCTACTAAAGTCAATCCTTCCTACAATGTAGGCGATTAAAGTAAAAGCAAGGCCTGCGATCACCGTACATCCAATTGCCAACCCGTCGAGGCCGTCTGTAATATTGACGGCATTCGACATCCCTACTATGAAAAACATTACCATCAACACATAAAATGCACCAAGATCCGGCCTAACACCTTTAAAGAATGGTATTACAAGCTTTGTTCCTTCGTCAATATTCTTGAAATGAAAGTATAATACTAAACCGATTATCAGCCCCAGTCCACACTGGAAAAAAAGCTTTGATGATCCGGTTAAACCTGGTGAATGCTTATGCGTCAACTTTATATAATCATCAAAAAAACCCAGTATGCCAAGCCAAACCGCCGTGAACAAAACTAGTAATATATATATGTTAAAAATATCACACCAGAGCAAGGTAGAAATAATAATTGCAATCAAAATGATAATACCGCCCATGGTAGGTACATTTTTTTTATCACTGTGAAGCGCTTTTAACGTGTCAGAATCTTTTTTAGAAATATCCTCAGAAACATTACGTCTTTTAAGTATCTTTATTACTTGTGATCCCACAAGCAAGCTTATTAAAAAAGCCGTTATAGCGGCCAAGCCTGCTCTAAATGATATATATCTTATTATCTCAAACCCCTGATAAAAATCATGAAGGGGATAAATCAATTTATAAAACAAACTCTTTCTCCGTAATAGACTACCGCATTGAAAAAACCTTACTTAACAATTCTACGGTCTCAAACCAGACCCATCAGCACAGAATTATTTTCTTTTTTCCCTGAAAAACTGCACTCGATCTGACGCACAATATTCTCGAGCTTCATTCCCCTTGAACCTTTTATCAGAATAGTGTCATCTTTTTTTAATTGTGAGGTAATGGAAGATAATACCTCTTCCGAGGTTTCGCAACTCCAAATTCTATCTTCCGGCATACCATTGGCAATGGCTTCTTCTGCTACAAATCTAGAAAAGGGGCCGACTGTCCACAGGGCATCAATATCAGCCTTGGCAACCTGCACGCCAATTTCTCTATGCAAGCTTTCCGCATAATTCCCCAACTCCAACATGTCTCCGCATACAAGTATTTTCCTGCCCGGAGTAGTCAATTGAAATAACTCTTCTAATGCCGCAGACATTGACGATGGACTTGAATTATATCCGTCATTTATTACTACTATATCACCACAAACCTGTTTCTCCATCCGCATTGGCGGAAGCTTAAAGTCAACGAATTTGTCACATATATTTTCCATACTAATGCCAACTGCATTACATATAGCAATAGCGGCCAAGGCGTTATAGACATTGTGCTTGCCTAACACAGACAAGTTAACCGTAAAAGAATCGTTTACAGTAAAGGCAAAACCAGAATCATTACGTTTAACATTTGATGCTTTTATATCCGCGTTCTTATTAAAACCAAAATATATGACCTTTCCGTCAAAACGGTTTGCAATTCGATTACACCAGTCGTCATCAGCATTCGTAATTAAAACGCTATTCCTCGCCATATTTTCGATAAATTCTGCTTTCGCGTTTGCAACACCTTCAATACTGCCAAGGCCCTCAAGATGTGTGCAGGAGATGTTGGTTAGAATGGCAAAATTGGGGAATATAATATCAGACAACCTTCTAATCTCTCCGGGAGCATTAGTACCCATTTCAACAACGCAAAAATCCTGTTTGTGGCCTGCATCAAAGATTGTTAACGGCACACCGATAAAATTATTAAAACTTTTTCTGGATCTAGTTACGCTGTTAAAATTTCTGAGAACATGATATATCATGTCTTTAGTCGTTGTTTTACCATTGCTGCCGGTCACTGCAATAAAATCAGTTTTCAAGCTTTTGCGATAAAACCTTGCAAGATCACCTAAAGCTTTTAATGTATCGGTCACCTCTACTAAGATACATTGCTTAGATCCAACAAGCAGTGAATAAACCGTTTCTTTGTTACTTGATATTACAACCCCGGCAGCTCCGTTAGAAATAGCGTGATCGACAAACTTATGACCATCGTAGTTCTCACCCTCCAGGGCAAAAAACAGTTCCCCTCCCTTTACAGATCTTGAATCTGTAGATATTCCAGTAATACGAGACACCAAGTTACCAAGTAATAACTTTCCATTAGTTGCTTTTAATATATTAGAAACTCCTATAGTATTCACTTTTCTTTATCGCCTACCATTTCGAAAGTATCTTTTTAACTACCTCTCTGTCGTCAAATGGGATTATGGTATCTTTGATTATTTGGTGTTTTTCATGTCCCTTCCCTGCAATAAGTACGAGATCATCATCTTTTGCCTCAGAAAGTGCTTCTGCTATTGCTTTATGTCTATCTGCTTGAATATGAAACGATCGCCCTAACTTTATTCCCACTTTGATGTCATCTATAATGTTTAAAGGATCCTCTGAACGTGGATTATCATTTGTCAGCCAAAAAATGTCAGACTCTTCATCGGCAATTTTTCCCATCTGTGAACGTTTTTCCTTGTCTCTATCACCTCCACAACCAAAAACTAGTAGTATCCTGCCTTTTGCCAGATTCTTTAGCGCATGCAGTACTGTTTCTAATGCATGAGGCGTATGGGCATAGTCAACAACAACCTTAAAACCACGGTCGCAAGGTACGTTTTCTAACCTCCCCGGTACTGTAGGCGCAGTTTCGATACCAGATTTTATTACATCAAGTTGAAATCCAAGTGAAATTGCGCTGGCAATGGATGCAAGTGCATTGTACACATTGTGTATACCCACAAAGGGTATTTTCATATCTATTTCTCTTCCCAAGTATCTTAACTTAATCTCAATATTACTTGTGGATTCTCTACATATCTCAGCTTTTATATCGGCATTATTCTTTATTCCATACCATAAGATTTTAGCATTTGTTCTATCGGCAAAATATTCACTATGTTCGTCATCTGCATTTAATATGGCAAAAGAGTCTTTTGTTAGATTCTTAAACAACTCTACCTTGGCATTCATGTAATTTGAAATCGTCCCATGATAGTCCATGTGTTCTGAGGTTATATTAGTGAAGACAGCAGTTTTAAAATTAATATTCTCAATCCTGTGCTGAATAGTTGAGTGAGAAGACACTTCCATAACTGCAAATTTCATCTTTGCCGTTACCATTTCTGCGATGAGCCTTTGAAGCTCAACTGATTCAGGTGTTGTTTCCTGTGCAGGTATAATTTTCTTTCCTATTTGATAATTAATCGTACCGATTAACCCCGCCTCATATCCTGCCTTTTCAATTATAGATTTGGTTAGAAACGTAGTAGTCGTTTTGCCATTTGTTCCAGTTACACCAACAACATTAATTTTTTGAGAGGGGTTGTTATAAAAACAACAACTCAAAGAGGAAAGTGCTTTTCTGCTGTTATGCACAACTATTTGAGGAATCTTTGTATTATGAGAAATCTTTTCCTCACTAACGATTGCTTGTGCACCACATTCGAGAGATTTTTCAATGAAATTATGCCCGTCCGTCTTGTACCCCTTAATTGCAACATAGAGATAACCAGGCCTTACCTTTCTTGAATCATTGGTAATACCCGTAATCTCAACTTCACGAGGGTTGTATGTTCCCATTAAACCCAAATGGCGAACCAACGCACTTAATTTCATTGAAAAACCATAATTACTATATTGAGATTTTTAAAGAAAGATCAAATTTCTGCATGCCTATTTCATGATGTGAAACGGATTCATACATTTGCTTTGTTCTGTTTATTACTTCTATTTCATTTGCATATTCGCTATACAATCTTTCCCATATTTCATGATTTTTCCATTTAGCGTTTTCAAGCTCATCTGCATCAGCATATCGACACCAGTTAAGAAAATTATGTTTTTCTAATTCTTTTTCAGTCATGGGATACTCCTCTCAAACGATTTAGAAATTAAAATACGATACCCTACACTGTCCCCAAAAAATTGGGGCAGTATAGGGTATCAATACATCACCCACTGATGTACCTACCTTCCAGCATTTTTGACCATTTATCACCTCCCCTCGTAATAAAGACACTCCCCATTAATTAATTTACATTTTAGCCATCTGTACATATTCTGATCCTATTTTCATATAATCAAGAGTTCTTTCTATAATCCTTCCTACTGCGGGCGCTGCTACTGTACCGCCATAATAAGCACCATTTTTAGGTTCATTTAAAGATACCAAAACACAGACTTTAGGCCTCTCCACAGGTGCAAACCCCACAAATGAGCCAATATATTTATTAGAATATTTCATTTTATTACCAACTCTTTCTAGTTTCTTAGCGGTGCCTGTCTTACCAGCAACTCTATGTGTAAAAAGCATTGCCTGCTTACCGGTGCCTTCTTTTACAACGTTCTCAAGAATAGGAGACATTACTTCCCTGGCAATCTCTGGAGAAATGACCCTCCTGATTCGTTCGGGACTTATATATATTTTCTTTACTCTTTTACCTGAATAGTCAGTTATTTTGCTGACAATTTGTGGTTTTAGCAATGTTCCTCCATTAGCAATTGAACAAAAGGCGGTGACCATTTGTATCGGTGTTACCGCCATTTCATACCCAAAAGAGACTGAAATTTCTGAATCAACTGACCAAAAATCTAAAGGCCTTACAATCCCTTTGACTTCACCCGGTAATTGTATTCCTGTTCTTTCACCAAAAGCAAAACCCTTTAAAAAACTATGTAATCTGTGCTTCTTCATCCGTTGTCCTAATTGTGCCATTCCTATATTGCTCGAATGAACTACGATATCAGATACACTTAAATTACCGTATGAATGAGCATCCCTAATCACTCTTCTCCCACCATTTACTTTATAAACACCGTTATAACAAAAAATCACTTCGTCCTCTTTCACCAAACCACTATCCAACACGCTACTTACAATTAAAGGTTTAATCAATGAGCCTGGCTCAAAACAATCTGTAATCGCCCTGTTACGCCTCTCTTCCGGTTTAGACTTTCCAACAAAATTTGGATCAAATGTAGGGTAATTAGCCATGGCTAATACCTCTCCTGTAGAAGGATCCATTGCTATTGCAATTGCCGAATTCGGTTTCCACTTCGAACATGCGGTCTCAAGCTCTTCCTCTACTATGGACTGAATATTGAGATCAATTGTCAAAAATGCACTATCACCGTATCTTGCGGAGATCGTTTTTTCTTCTAAAGTGGAAAATTGCTTCTGACGACCATCTTTTTCTACAATCTTCGAACCGTTGTGTCCTGAAATCAGTTGATTTAGTGAACGTTCAATACCTCCCAAACCATTCTCATCAATATCAGTAAAACCTAAGACCTGAGAACATAACTTTTCATATGGGTAAACCCTCTTGTGCTCCTGTCTGAAACCAACACCTTCAAGGTTTAGCTGGTTTAGCACATCTACCTGCTCATCTGATATTCTTCTTTTTATCCAGACAAACCTCTTTTGTTTGTTTAACAAATTAAGAACGTCTGTTTTTTTAAGATCCAATACATTTGACAAATCCTTAGCTATTTTCTTTTTGTCTTTATCCTTTATCGACAAAGGATCGGCAAAGACAGAAGCTGCCTGAATTGACTCTGCCAGTTTGATTCCGTTTCTATCAAAAATATTTCCCCTTCTTGTTGGTATATTCTGTTTTTTATATTGTTGTGAGAATGCCAAGGAAGAATATTTTTTGTGATCAATAATCTGTATACGAACCAATTGATATAGAAGTGCTGCAAAAATTACAAGAACAGAGATGCATAAGACGTTTGCCTTGATTTTATAACCCTTCGGAATCGTTTCTGAATTTATCATCATATAACCTTACAACTGGTCTGTTAGAAAACTAAAAACTTAAGCTTCTATTTTGAGCTCCATTTTCTTATCCAGATGTTTATGGAACTTCTTAACAACTGCAATCTCCTCATCGTTCTGGACACCCAGGTCAAGCTTCATCTCTTTTACCTTCATAGATATCTTATCCGGTTTTTTCAATTTGTCTGATTTGAACTCTAACTTATAGATCTCCTCTGACAACCTGGCCCGTTCATTTTTCATTCTCGTAATATCGTATCCAATCTGAATTTTTCTCGAACCTTCCGACATAATAAAGATTGCCATTATTAAAATAACGACGAGTACGCAACCGTATCTGCACACTTTCATAAGCTATGTCCTTTCTGCTGCTCGAAGTTTAGCACTCCTGGATCTAACATTTTCTCTGATCTCTGAATCAAGGGGAACGAGAGGTTTTTTTGTCAAGATCGCCAAGCGAGATCTATTTTGTCCCTCACGGAAAGCACTCTTGACTAAACGATCCTCAAGAGAATGAAAGGATATTACTACAATTCTAGACCCGTTAGCCAAAAACTCGCATATATCGCCTAAAAAGCCCTCCAGGCTCTTTAGCTCTTCGTTTACAACTATTCGTATTGCCTGAAATACACGAGTGGCAGGATGGATTTTTCTTTTCTTTTGATATTTTCCAGGAACGTACAGTGCTCTTTCAACGATTTTTGCTAATTGCGTCGTTGTTTTTATATCAACACCCCTTTTTCGTTCCTGCACGATTGCCCTGGCAACGCGCCTGGACCTCCGCTCTTCTCCATATCTCCAGAAAACATCTGCCATATCTTTTTCAGAAAGTCTTTTTAACAAATCTTCAGCCGTCATACCCTGTGTTCTATCCATTCTCATATCTAAAGGCCCTTCCTTGCTAAAACTGAAACCACGGTCAAAAGAGTCTAACTGTAATGATGAAACGCCAAGGTCAAGCAGAATGCCATTGACCTTTTTGATCTTCAATTTGTTAAGTATATAATCTAGCTCAACATTATCCGCTTGATACAACTTGTAAGAATCACTTATCCTCGACAGATATTTATTTGCAATTTTCAGTATTTCTTCATCTTTATCTATTCCGATAAGGAGGCCTTCGGGCCCTATTCGCTTTAATATTTCAGAACTATGACCTCCCGCACCAATTGTTGCATCAACTATGATGTCTCCCTTACCTGGCTTAATGAAACTTATAACCTCATCAAGCATAACAGGTCTATGCGGTGAGAGATCACTATCTGGAGAAATCATTGATTATCGTTTTTTCCTTTGCCAACGTTCTGCTAAACATCCTTATCTTGTTATTAATTTGGGATAGGCCCCATACTGAATAGATCCTCTGCGTCATTCTCAAAATTATCACGGTTACCTGCCTCAACTTCATTCCAGGACTGTAAGTCCCATATCTCTATCCTGTCCATTACTCCAACAATAATAACGTCCTTTTTAAGACCGGCATAATCTATGTGCTGTTGATGAATGTTAATTCTTCCCTGCTTGTCGCAGTCAACTTTTTTTGAATTTGAAAAGAAATGGCGCTGGAAATTCCGCGCTTTCCTATTTGTAGATGCTTGTTCGTTGTATTTTTCTGAAATTGCTTTGAAATGAAGAGGCGTATAAAGAGCAAGGCATTTATCCAGACCCGGCGTTACAAAAAACCCATTACCCTCTGTATCTTCGTCCATACATTTTCGTATCGATGAAGGTATAGCTAATCGGTTTTTTTCGTCAATAGTATGTAGATATTTTCCTGTAAATATGGCCATTTTTAAATTCCCCACTCTTACCCACTACTCACCATTTAGGTGGAAAATACACCATTTTTCACCTTTGTCAAGGGTTTTCTTAATATTCCTTTTGTATTTGTATTTGAAATCTCACGCACTTTGCTATATTTAATGTTTGTTTGAAAAAAATGACAACATGTTGTATAACAATAGACAAATAATTTTTTGTTCTAAATGATACTTTTTAAGTAAAAAAATTATGAATACGACCTCCTATAAAACGACCAACTATGATTATGCGCTTCCAAAGCATCTTATTGCACAATACCCAACGACAAAAAGAGACGAATCACTCCTACTTGTACTTCATAGGGAAAACGGTAAGATTGAACACAGAAAATTTTATGAAATAATTGAGTATTTAAATTGCGATGATGTTTTAATCCTGAACGATACAAAAGTATCACCTGCGAGGATAATAGGCACCAGAACAACTGGCGGCAAGGTAGAAGGCCTAATTGTAAAGAAGATTGAGGAAAATACATGGGAAGTACTGTTACAATCGAATCACAGACTGAAAGAAAAAGAATTTCTTACTTTTGATAGTAGTGTAAAAGGACAGATTTTATTCCGAAATGACACAGGGAGTTGGACAATTAGGTTTGAAGACAAAACAAAATTTGCAGAAATGCTTGAGAACTCTGGACGTATGCCACTGCCGCCGTACATAAAGAGAGATCCAAATAACAAACCGGAGGGAATACACGACGATGAACGTTATCAAACAATTTATGCAAAAAAAATGGGAGCAATTGCTGCTCCCACCGCTGGCCTTCACTTCACAACAAAACTACTGCAGGAAATATCTTGCAAAGGAATAAAGATAGTTTACATAACTTTACATGTTGGTTTAGGAACATTCAAACCCATACAGAAAGAAGATTTCAGACAACATACTATACATGAAGAGTTTTATAATATTCCTGAAGAAACTATCGATACGATAAATAAAGCAAAATCGCTTGGAAAAAAGATATTTGCTACTGGCACATCAACATGTAGAGTCTTGGAAACGATAGCGAGAAATAATCACACAACAGAAAAAAATTCAGGGTGGACCAATTTGTTTATATATCCACCATATGAGTTCAAACTCACTGACTCACTAATAACGAACTTCCACTTGCAGAGGTCAACGTTAATTCTACTTGCAGCTGCCTTTGCAGGACAGGAAAATATCACTAATTCTTACAAAGAAGCCATAAACCTTAATTACAGATTCTATAGCTACGGAGACTGCATGTTAATACTGTAGCCTCTCCAATGCGCGCTTAATAAATTCCCAAAAGCAAGCCCAGTAAAATTTCTTAACGGGGAGATGATTGTTTCTATTTATCTACTTCTACAGGCAAAACCATGTTTTGCATTGAAAGCTGTACAAACGCCTCTATATCAATATCATCTCGATCATGCGTTGGATTTTTGAGCCTGTCCGCGTCTCTCTCGACATATTCAATACTTTGCGTTTTGCAGCGTTCCTTTAATGCCTCACACTTCGGACAATCTGGTGATGTGTAAATATACTTCACAATACCTCCTAATGTTTTAAATATATTTTAATACTTACTTTTTCTTCGCTGCAGGTTTCTTGGCCGCTACCTTTTTCTTCGCTGCAGGTTTCTTGGCTGCTACCTTTTTCTTCGCTACAGGTTTCTTAGCTGCTACCTTTTTCTTCGTTGCAGGTTTCTTAGCTGCTACTTTTTTCTTCGCTACAGGTTTCTTGGCTGCTACCTTTTTCTTCGCTGCAGGTTTCTTAGCTGCTACCTTTTTCTTCGCTACAGGTTTCTTCTTTTCCGCTGCTTTTCTTACTGCCATTTTTCACCCCCTCTCGAATCTTAGATACGATTTAAAAAATAATTGCACGATAAAAACTACTATATCCTCCCTGACCATTTAAGCCGTCAGTAAATCAAAAAAAAATCCAACTCTTACTTCTGACAGTCACCTGCGTGCGTAATTTAACAAATCACAATATATTGTCAAGCAAAAAATGCTATATTTTGTATATTGTGCAAAAAACAACGGCACATCTTGTGTGGCAAAATTATACCTTCTTGATACCAACCAATATAAAAAGACGTAGAAAATTTATTTCAATAAATCTATCTAAATAAAAAAATGCCAGCAAATGAAATAATTCTAAAAAAATGAATAGCGAAAATCCGCTTAGACACCATATCTATTGGCACTAAATCTTGCGGCACCATGACCTCCAATAATCCAGAAAACAAATTCCAGGAAATCACATCAAACTTAAAACCTATTCTAGCTCCCCCCCCCTCACAATGATGTCATTAATGGCCACAGCAATTTGCCACCACTACTAACCTGGGAGAGGCCAGAAAGCAAAGATATACAATCGCACCAGAGGCAAGCCTCCCTGCCCCCCCCTGACCCAAACAGTCTAAAAGCCAGAAACAAAATCTATTTATTTCAATGCCTCAGTAACTATTATGGACAAATTTAATACACATAGCACAGGCGGAGATCATGTAAAGCAGATATTGATGTGATTAAGATTAATCGTGACTGTCAAATACTGGCGGAAGATGGTGACGGCCATAGTCCATCAGAAAAAATTATTTTATATGACATAACCTGGTATACGATTTTTGAGTAAAGCTACTGATTGGAGGGCATTAGAAATATCAAAAAAAATAAAGGCGCTCTTAAAATAACGAAGCGGGTATTTATTACTAAAAAATATTTTTCTGATTTAGAAAAAGTAGTTTTGTAGAAAATGCCGTCTCAGGAGAAATGACTGTTTCCCGGGACACTACAAAAAGAGATGTGTGCATGCCGAAATTTTACAGTAATGATTATACCCCTCTTTTACAGTAATGATTATACCCCTCAGTGCGAAGATGCAAGTTTTTTAACGATCATTTTGAGAGGAACTATAGTCCTATCTTTTTAAAAATATTCCCTTACCAATGCCTGAACCGCTCTGCCATCAGCAACGTCTTTATACTTATCCATAACAATTTTCATTGCTGTGCCCATATCTCCAGGTTTTTCTGAATCTAGTAGTTCGGTTACGACCTTCTTAAGTTCTTCTCCTGACATCTGCTTTGGCAGAAATTCTTCAACTATCTTCAACTCTTCGTTGTAGGACATTATCTTGTCTTGAATATGTAGACGCTCGTACTCTTCAATGGATTTCTTCAGCTTCTTTGCATATCCTCTTATAACATCAATCTGTTTAAAATCTTTACCTGACTTTTCAACATTTATGATATCAGCCAGCAACATCCTCAGTACGGACACCTTCAGCTTGTCTCCAGACTTCATGGCGTCTTTTATCTCTTTTGTTATTCTTTCTTTCATCATAAAGCCTTTATGCGCTATACCCTACGAACCAAATGCCCACAGTGTGGGCAGTAATTTGGGTTACCAAAATAGACTTTACTGCAATGTTCACAGTCTGTTGATACCACAGGATGTTTTGCACGCTTAGCTCTTACAATTAAATAAAAAGGCAAAAACACTATCATAAGCATAAAAACGCCTAACATCCACCCTATAGACATTGGCGTGCTGTAGCTATTTTTTTTCGCATCCATGTACACCCATACGGACACTCCTGCTGCGATAAATAATGCTATTTGTTGAGTACTCATTTATTTATTTCAATTATAAAGAAGGTTTGAGACTTCAGATCTTACTTTTGCCACTACATCCTTTGATAGCTCCCTGTCTTCTTTCTCTACCTTCGGGAATTCAAGAGGCTTTCCAAATCTAAATCGGATGTCCCTGTGGTCAGGATTGCTAAGAATACTACTCTTTGGCAAATACCCCCTGCTTCCTATGATAGCCGTTGGGATTACCTTTCTGCCTGACTTTAGAATAATCATCGAAATACCTCTCTTAAACTTTCCAAGCTCTCCATTCTCACTTCTCGTCCCCTCAGGAAAAAAAATTATTGACTTGCCACTATCAAGCTTCTTTATGACTTCATGCAAGGTTCCGTAAGCGTTTCTTTCATTACTTCTACGAATACCGATATGACCTGATGTCTTCATGTATTTCCCAAGTATTGGAATTTTAAAAAGAATATCCTTGGAAATAAAGCTGAAATTCCTGGGTATAGCAGCTATTGAAAGCTTTATGTCTATTAAGCTCTGATGATTCGAAACAAATATTACAGGCTCGTTAGCAGGAATATTTTCAATGCCTTCGACATCAAAATTTATTCCTAAGAGCCTAAAAGAAATCTGTGTAAATATCCGTTCTAAAGAGTTATATTTGCCCTCTTTATCTTTAACGCCAATTGTAGCGACCATAGAAAAGAGATAGCCAATAGACCACAGTGTAATATTTACAATCCACGCATATACTGTATAAAACACCTTAATAATTAACTTCATTTAAGAACCCTTTTGAAGACCACTCAATCTACCCCTTCAGTATAGTGAAGGGAAATGGTATCAAAAACAACTTTTATATTCAAGATATTTGTACTAATCCGGAGATACCATTGCTCCAATTTATTTCGTTGACAATATACTCCATTTTCATTTAAGCTTGACCCGATTTATTACAAATACCTGGATATCATAATGGAAAACAAACCTAAGCTATCAATAGTAATGCCAGTATACAACGAGAAAGGCACTATTGATGAAATTGTAAGACGAATACAAAATGTGGAGTTTGAAAAGGAGATAATCATCGTTGACGATTGTTCAAATGACGGAACAAGAGACAGGATAGATAAAATAAGCGGAAATAACATTAAGAAGCTGTTTCATAAAAAGAATAAAGGCAAGGGTGCTTCATTGAGGACTGGATTTCAACATGTTACGGGAGATATCGTTATAATCCAGGATGCGGATCTGGAATACGATCCTAAAGAGTATTCAAACCTGATTGGACCAATTCTGGACGGCAGGGC
Source organism: Candidatus Scalindua sp. (assembly GCA_021777035.1). GTDB lineage: Bacteria > Planctomycetota > Brocadiia > Brocadiales > Scalinduaceae > Scalindua. Next base: position 58,052 of record JAIQZR010000120.1, read on the forward strand.
CGATGTCGTATACGGCTCTCGTTTTCTTGGCGGGCCTCATCGCGTATTCTTTTTCTGGCACTATATTGGTAATAAAATATTAACTACATTCTCAAATATGATGACCAATCTGACCCTGACAGATATGGAAACATGCTATAAAGTTTTTAAAGCTGATGTACTAAAAAATATAAATATCAGGTCAAATCGTTTTGGGTTCGAGCCAGAAATAACTGCAAAATTGGCTAAAAAAAATTGTGTAATATACGAAATGCCGGTATCATACAGCGGAAGGGATTACAATGAGGGCAAAAAAATAGGATGGAAAGATGGCGTTGTTGCCCTGTACTGCATCGCGAGGTTTAACTTATTTGATTAAAACGGACACTTATTCAACACGATTCAGGAAAATGCGTTGGAATATTTTCAAAATAATAAAGATGTGTTATACAGTTACAGTCCGAAGAACCAAACTTTTTAACAACTGGGGTCGCACCAACGTTTTGCCCTGTCAAACTGTTTAATTTACACTCATCCTTGCTACCAACATATCTGAGCACCTTTATAACTTCTGCACAAGACAAAAGATAATCAATATGCCAATGAAACTTCTTATTGTTTGAAAGATGCCTTTTTATTCTTTTCTCAAGACCATTTTGAGCACTTCCCGTATAAACATAAAAGCCTTTAGGGAAAACGAACGTACCAAGTCTGCCAATCTCAATTTCCTTTTTTTCCGACAGCTTTATGATTAGATTATAAAGCCCCACTTCTATCTTCATACACATGGCCAGGGTCAGTCCTCGCATTTAATCAAGCTCTTAACCAATCGGTTAAGAGTGTTACTCTTTTTGTCTTTAACAGCATTAATATAACGTGGTATATTTCCGGGATGTCCACAGAATATGTGTTCTGATAACCAACCATTACTAGCAGTTGTTTTGCTTCGAATATACCATATAAGAGCCTTCTTTTCAGGAGCCCCCTTAGGCAATGACTCCAAGGATTCACTCGTTAGCCGGAGTTGCTTTAAACCAATCGATAGTAGGCGCAGAGACTCTCGCTCATTATGCATCCGTATCTCTGGGCCGCTGAAACTGGAACACTTACGCTTTGACCTTAGGTCATCCAGTCTATCAAGCAGGTTGTCTCGAAATGCGTCACAACCGAGACACCATCCATGGCGAATTTTTGACCAATCAGGATCCAATTCGTAAGGGTACTTGCTATCGGCTATTTCATCCACACGCTGTTTTATATATTGGCGATACCAAACACGTCCCTTACGAGTATCTTCTACATCATGACAATTAAGTACTCTTTCAACACACAACCATACTGGTCTTTTAGTTGTTCTCAAATATAACGGATAGCTACTCCAGACAAAATCGCTAAGATTACCATTTCTCAGATCAAGCAACCCAGCCCTTGCCGGGTTCAAATGGATATAAGAACTGACAATCGGAAAATAAGCATCACTGCCATTGTCTACCAACATTGCCCTATATCTACCCTGAAACAAATGCCCACATACCTTGTGCCTGGCATTGTATCTCTGAGTGTACGTACCCTGAAACCATTTCATACCAACTACCAAATTTGGTTCCGGTGTTTCCAGTAAAATGTGATAATGGTTATCCATGAGCACATAAGCATGAATAACCCAACCGGTCCTTGCGCATGCTTCCGTTAAGGTTTCAAGAAACAGTTTACGATCCATATCATCACGGTAAATCTCCTCCCGCCTGTTTCCTCGACACATTACATGATATAACGCTCCATCATATTCAATTCGTGGCTTCCTTGACATGAATAAGAATATAGCAATATAAAGGAACACTGTCAATGCTTACTTGCGAGGACTGACCCCTATTCTTATGCCCTGTTTAAAATTGTTTTCTTTCTATATATCATTTTGTTAAAATGGCGCTCATATTGATTAAATTAACTTATTTTGTCGATGGTTCGAGTTATATATTCTAATCTTTATTAATATTGTAAATTTTAGAAAAGGAATTTTCATGGATAAAACATTATTAGATAAAGCATTGGCATTGCCTCCAAATGAGAGAATGGCTTTTGCCGAATTAATTCTTGCAAGTATTGATATCGAAGAATATGAAGTAAAGCAAACATGGATTGATGAAGTCAAAGAACGAATTCAGGCAGTGAACGAAGGTCGAGCAAAATTATTAGACTTTGAAAGTTTATACGATGAAGATTGAAATTCATGAATTAGCGGTCAATGAGTTTAATGACGCAATTGACTGGTATGAACTTCAAGTAAAAGGCTTAGGAAAGCGTTTTAAGAAAACCGTGAAAAATCAAATACAGAAAATTAAACGCCATCCAACTTGGTTTCTAAAAGAGGCAGACTATATACACAAAGCTTATGTTCCAAAGTTTCCCTACAAAATATTGTTTACAGTAAAAGAAAATGGAATTGTTATTTGGGCTATTGCTCACATGCATAGGAAGCCTTGGTATTGGCAATCCAGAATGTGCTAACAACTACAGTCGTGAGTCTTCAAGTCGCACACGCCATCAATGGGAGGCACCAAATCTGGAGACACCCTAAATATGATGATATTGAACTCAGCAAAGATATTGAGTATATAATAGTTGGCGTAGTATTAGAGAAAAAGAAGAGGTATAGATAAGATATCAACTCTCTTTACTATTCCATTCAAAAACGAAACGGTATATTGTCTTGACTTTAAAAAAAAGGCACGTAGAATCACGAAAAGTGGATGTCACATTAAAAGTTAACCAGCACTTGACTACATAACAAGTCTTCCAGGTAGACTTTACTAAATAAGGCCTGTCACCCTCATCACAATGAATATACCGGAGGTGCAAAATGCCAAGAAAGTTCATATCGCAACTCAATGGCGGAACTACAATTAATGACATTTTTTTAGTTCAAAACAAAGACTTAAGGACGACAAAGAACGGAAGTTTATATATTCAAGCACAACTATCTGACCGCACAGGCATGATTGATGCAAGAATGTGGGACGCGAGCACTCCGTTTTTTGAATCGCTCGGCGATGATTCATTCTTAAGGATCAAGGGTAGGACGGAAATCTACCAGAATAAAATACAGTTAATCATAAAGCATATCTCTAAGACCAGTCAGGAAGATATCAAACTTGAGGACTACCTCCCAAGCACAGAACAGGATGTAAACAAAATGTTTTCTGAGCTGAAACAAATTGCCGGCACAATTAAACAGACTCATTTAAAGAAACTTCTTGACCTTTTTTTTAACGACAATGATTTTTGTAAGGGCCTCTGCTCGGCACCAGCAGCAGTACAATACCACCATGCCTTCCTGGGCGGATTATTAGAACACACGCTATCAGTAGTAAAGTTAGGAGATACAATTGCGCCTCTCTATCCTGAACTAAATAGAGATTTGTTAATCTGTGGAATTATTCTTCACGACATAGGCAAGATAAGTGAACTTTGCTATGAAAAAAACTTTCATTATTCCGACGAAGGCCAGCTGATAGGACATCTGATATCAGGCATACTCATGGTTGAAGAGAAAGTAAAGCGGATTGACGATTTCCCCAAAACGTTGTTAGACCTATTAAGGCACCTGATTTTGAGCCACCATGGAGAGTACGAATGGGGTTCGCCAAAACTCCCAATGACATTAGAGGCCCTTGCACTCCATTATCTGGATAATATAGATGCAAAGATACATGCTTTTAATAAGGCAATTACAGGAGATAAGGATTCCAGTAATAATTGGACAAATTTTAATAGAATGTTCGAAAGAAAATTATTCAAAAAAACGCGTGATTATGTTTCACAATAATTCTACTATTTACCAGGTGCAAATTCAGCCTCTATGCGTTTATTGACTTTTGTCATTAATTCAACGTAATCGACTTGAGCTTTTAAAAATTTCTGTATGGATTGATTAGATGCCACTTTTTCCTTTAATTGCCGGAGTTTCTGTTTATCCTCAACCTCAACAGGCTTCAAATCCTTTTCTAACTCATGGATCTTTCGGCTCTGCTTTTCCAATTTCTCTGAAATTTCCTTTGCCTCATCGTCTTTTTTTAGCTGCTCTTCAGTATCTTTGAACATTTTATATCTATTATGCTTTGCTATAGCAACGCCCAATTTTGACGCTATTTCTAAAATTTCTTCCATTTACTCCCTTTTCTAAAAAAATTGTTTTTTCTAAAAGAATTATATTCCTAAACCTTTATTAATCAAGGATTAGTTTCAAGATGGTTAACACAAAAAAAGTTATAAATTTCATATGCGGCAAAAAATATAGTCCTATGGACGCATCAGAACTGGCCAGACACTTCAATATCGATGATTCTGGGTCTAAACAATTTTGCACCCTCTTAAAGGAACTTGAACTAAAAGGAGAGATTATCAGAATTAAAAAGGATCAATATGCAAGCCCGAAAAAAGCCAACTTGTTAGTAGGCGTCCTCGACGCCAATCAGAAAGGCTTTGGATTTGTGGTTCCTGCAAAGGAAGAAATATCTGATGATATTTATGTAGATTCAGAAGGTTTAGGGAGCGCCATGCACGGCGACATAGTCGTTGTCAGGTTGCCTTCGGAGAAAAAGAGGAAGAAAGGAAGAAGGCAAAGGAAAAAGGAGAGAAATGTCGGAAAGATAATACGTGTTTTACACCGTGAAAATGAAACGGTCGTTGGTACACTCAAAAAAAGTAAACATTTCAACTATGTAGCACCCGATAACGCAAAATTACCCAGAGACATTTATGTCTCAATGGATGACCAAACAGGAGCAGAAGATGGTGACAAAGTTATCGTCAAGATTGATCAATGGCCAACCAGACACCTCCACTCGGAAGGTACCATAGTCGAAATTCTGGGCAAAGACGGTGAACCTGCCGTTGATATTAAGTCCATCATACACCAGTTTAAGCTCCCTTTTGAATTCAACGAAGACACCATTGCCGAAACGCAGGTTTTACAACAGCCTGTCAGCCCTGCCAAAATTGCCGCAAGACTGGATCTTCGCAACGAATTGATCATAACAATAGACCCTGACGACGCGAAGGACTTTGATGACGCAATCTCTCTGAAGAGAGACAAAAAAGGAAACTGGCTCCTTGGCGTTCACATAGCTGATGTCTCTTACTATGTAAATGAAGACTCCTACGTTGATAAAGAAGCGAGAAAGAGAGGTACCAGTGTATATCTTCCCGGCACTGTTATACCGATGCTTCCCGAAGTATTATCAAATGGTATTTGCAGTCTTAAAGAGGGAGAAGAGAGATTGACAAAAAGTATATTTTTTACCTATTCAGATGATGGCAGGCTGGTAAGTTCTGAGATCAGGCATTCCGTAATAAATGTGAAAAAAAGATTAACCTACCATATTGCAACGAAGATATTGATGGAAAACAATGAGGACGACACAGACCCTGTGACAACCCTCCTGTTTGAATCAAGCAAACTTGCAAAGCTACTCTATAAAAATCGTATGGAGGAAGGCGCGCTTGAACTGAACCTGCCGGAGATTAATATAAGAGTTGGCGAAGACGGCAAGATTGACACCATCGAAAAGACCACAAGAGACATTTCACATATAATTATTGAAGAGTTTATGATTGCGGCAAATCAGGCGGCTGCAACATTCATGCACCAGAAAAGTCTCCCGTCAGTGTGCAGAAGCCACCCTGAACCTGATGAAGACGAGATGCATGATTTTGCCGAATTTATTTTCAACTGCAAGAGCAAGAGGGTAGACCCCTTTAACAAAAAAAAGCTACAAGCTTTTCTGGCCGAAATATCTGATCATCCTGAAAGTTATATAATCAACCTGATGTTGCTTAGATCAATGAAGAAGGCTGAGTATTCTACTACCGAGTCATCGCATTTTGCACTCGGGTTGGAACACTACGCACACTTTACATCCCCCATACGTCGCTATCCTGATTTGATCGTACACAGGCTTCTAGACATGTTCTTTCAAGGTCAACTAAAGTCTAAGAGTGTTAAAGCCTCCTGGAACGAGAAAATTACGGGTTGGGCAAAACACTGTTCCGCTACCGAAAAAAGGGCACAAGAGGCTGAACGTGAAATAATAAAGCTCAAGCTGCTCAGACACATGGAAGAACATGCTGACAAGATAATGGAGGGCATTATCACGGGAATTCAGGAATACGGACTCTTTGTACAAATTGACGAGTTCCAACTGGACGGTCTTGTCCATATCCGAACACTCACCGATGATTTCTACGAACTTGACAAAAAAAAACTCTCCCTGGTCGGCACGAGGAAAGGCAAAGTTTATAGCTTTGGAGATGTAGTCAAAGTAAAGATCACAAAAATTGACCTGTTGAAGAGAGAAGTTGACTTTGTGATTGTGTAAAAGGAAAGAGATTAAAAAGATTTAAGGTGTTATAAAATGAGTAAAAGCAAAATTGAATGGACGGAAACTACCTGGAATCCTGTAACCGGTTGCAACAAAATCAGTGAAGGCTGTGATAATTGTTACGCAGAAAGAATGGCAAAAAGACTTAAAGCAATGGGGCAGCAAAATTATATTAATGGTTTCGAGGTTGCATGTCATCCCCATATGTTGGATGCGCCATTAAGATGGAAAAAGTCAAATATGATTTTTGTAAACTCTATGGGCGATCTCTTTCATGAAAAAGTACCTCTTGATTTCATAAGACAGGTTTTTGGTGTAATGAACATTGCAGATCAACATTTTTATCAGGTTTTAACAAAGCGCGCAAAGCGGTTATTAAAATTATCAGAAATGATCAAATGGGAAAATCACATTTGGATGGGAGTTACCGTTGAGAATAAGGCTTTCAAGTATCGTATAGATTATCTTAGAAAAACACCTGCAAAAACAAAATTCCTTTCACTGGAACCTTTACTTGGGCCTCTTGGAGAGTTAAACCTGTCAGGCATTGATTGGGTCATTGTTGGAGGGGAATCTGGCCCACGAGCGCGTTCTATTGAAGCAGACTGGGCAAGAGAGGTAAGGGATCAATGCATTGAACAAAATGTGCCATTCTTTTTCAAACAGTGGGGCGGTGTACAGAAGAAGAAAAATGGAAGGGTTCTAGATGGTATTACATGGGATGAAATGCCTACACGTGAATTAGCTGCTGTTTAGATTTATACATAGGAAATTCAATGTTTTGGTAGGAGCCGTCTCCTGACGGCGATCGTAAGCGTTCAAATGTAATAATTAGATTGCGCCAACCCGCCCCCGCCAGAATCATTGTCGCCCGCCCGTGCCGGTACGGACGGGGGCTGGCGAACGTACTGTTCGGTACGGGCGGGCGGGAGTTGGCCTGCCTGTGCGGTGCACGCAGACAGGCTCCTACCTGCGTATTTATGCCGAAGGCGTAACTTGAACGTAAACAATCCAATTATTTTAAGAGATACAATATTTTAAATATCTTCAAGAAGAGAGTCTTACTTAATTTCTAAAGAAGTAAGATTTTTTCAAATAATTAATGATTTAGATACCTTCTTGCAAAAATAATAAAAGGGAAAAAATGACTATTGAAGTTGTTCGTTCATTTCTGGGATGGTGTTCCATAATAAACATGGGATTGCTGCTTTACTGGTTTCTGTTTATCATGTTTGCTCACGATTGGGTGTATCGAGCCCATAAGTAGATGGTTCAAAATACCGGCTGATAAATTTGATACGGTTCACTATGCGGGAATGATGTACTTTAAGATTGCTATATTTGTATTTAACATAGTGCCATACTTTGCTTTGTGTATTGTTGATTGATTATATGCTATCTAACCACTCGCTGGAGCCAATTAAATACTCGCGGCATTTTTCAATATCGTGGAATCCTCTGGCCTGGTTTTTATTTGATAATTAAGTTATATTTTCAATAAAAACTTTGTAACATGTTAATTTAAAAGGACTTCTTATTTGACAAGTAAGTTGCAGAATCAAAGATATAGTAAGAAGAATAACCAATAAGGGTATGTAATGAAACTGACGGATAATGAAATCTGGGATATTAACAAGCTTCTGGAGGCGAGGAAACCGTTGCCGGAGAAGTATCGTTTTCTGCTGTTTGAGGAGAAGCGGGAGGTGGAGCTGGTCTGGAATGGCAAGACTAATGAAATATGTAATGTGGTTTTACCGTTTCAGGTGATCGAGCAGGTTGACAAGCCGCGCGCGGAGAAGAACGTCAAGATGGAGATGGAGTTGTTCGATACACAGACCGGACGTCAGATCAAGGGTTGGAATAACAAATTGATCTGGGGTGACAATAAGCTGATTTTGTCATCCCTTAAAAATGGGCCTCATGCTCAACTCATGGAAACCTGAACTTCAATTCTGAACTGCTTGAGTATGATACAAAAATCGGAGATTATGTCATCGTTCACGAATTGCTTCATTTCAACGTACCCAACTATGGGAAAGCCTGATGCATGCACATTTGGGGGATTATGAAAAGGCTGAAGAGTATTGGTAGGAATAAAGGCTATTGTTAAATCTTTAAGTGCTTAATGTCCCAATATAATTTTATCTTCACCTGATTATTAATGAAGACTTTTACCTTTCTTCAATTTCTCATATATCTTTGCTTCTTTCTTCGCCTTTTTAAATAAACCGGCTTTTTTGTAGACCACGCTGAGCTGGTGGTGGATTCTGGCATCTTTAGGCATCAATTCAATTGCTTTCTCTAATTCGCGCATTGAATCACTGAACAGCTTATTGCCCTCATAAGCCATTCCAAGTTTATAATGAACGCCTGCCCTCTTTTTATTCTGTGTCTCAGGGAGTAGCTTTAACGTAGTCTGATACTCCGTTATAGCCTTATCAAACATTCCCTGCCGGTAATAAGACAGACCAAGGTTGTAGTGGGCTTCTGACATACCGGGATTAATCTCTACTGCCATCCAGAACTCATCTGCGGCATCACTATACTTTCCTTTCATTGCATACAACGTTCCGAGGCTGTAATGTACGCGTGCATTGTCCGGTTCTATCTCTATTGATTTTTTGTAGGCGTTGATCGCATCGTCAATCATCCCTTTTTCAGCATAAGCGCTTCCTAATTCACTGTAATTTTTTGTATCAGCAATGTCGTGATCTATTTTTTCCCTATATTTTTTAACATATTCATTAAATTTGTTCGGATTGAGTCTGGTAGAAATGGAGAATTCGGAGTTGGCCTGCTCTTCCATACCCTTTCTTTTAAATGCCCGGCCAAGATTAAAATGGGCCTCTACACTGGAAGGATTAAGCTTAACGGCCTTTTTAAAAGCATCGATTGCATAATTATGCTGTCCGTTATTAAGGTAGTTGACCCCCAACCTATTGTAGTGGTCATCGTCCCTACGTGAACAACCGAGAAACAGACAAAAAACCATCATCAAGACAAGGATTTTCTTTGAGAAATTGTTGAAATTCCGCATATCAGAATAAATTCAGTAATTAGGTTTGTAGCAAAATTTTGTTTGAAAAATAAAAACTTGTAGTATTATACAAATCATGCCAGATTTGCGCCAAGAAAATAAAGTATTGTTGGTACCAACAATACGCAATATACTCCTCGGGTTTTTGGACATTCTGTATCCACGTCACTGCTTTGCCTGTGACAGCAGTCTTCATGAAGAAGAAAATGCCCATATATGTGAAAACTGTCTGGAAATAGTAAAACAGGCCGAGGCAAAACGCTGTAGTAAATGTGGTTTAACATTAGGCCCAGGTATGATTCCCTCAGAAGAAGGGTGCTACGAATGTAAAAGCAGGAATTTGTGGTTTGAAAAGAGTTTTTTTGTATCAGATAACGAAGGGCCCGTTAGGGCTCTTATCCATCAGTTCAAGTACAAAAAACATATATGCCTGGCAATGCCATTAGGCTCTCTATTAACAAATCTCATAGATCAGAAAACTATTTGTGAAATAGACTTTGTTGTGCCAGTGCCCCTTCATTGGAAAAAGAAGCAAGAAAGGGGTTTTAACCAGTCTGAGTTGATGGCCAAAAAAGTATGCAAAAACCTGTCAATGCCAATTTCTCTAAATAACCTGCATCGCATTAATAACACATTATCACAAACACAACTCTCATATTTACTGAGACAGAAAAATGTTAAAAACGCCTTTATGGTTAAAAACCCTGATCTGTTTTCTCAAAAAAATATCCTTCTGATAGACGACATTTTAACAACGGGAATGACGGCCTCAGAATGCGCAAAAAGCTTGAAAAATGCAGGAGCAAACAAAATATTTTTCATCGCACTTGCCAGATCAAAGAGATAATAACCAACAGATAAATCACGCTATAACCTCTCTTAATATTAAATGTTGTCGGGACAATCTTAACAAAATTGCTATTAATCGCTTGACTACATTAAATAAAGAAAGTATCATCACGCATTGGCTTTATGCTTAATCATGGCAAGAACATAAGCCACTCAAGTTGGTAAATTAAAGAGTGAAACTACTGAATTTTTATGGTTAAACATGAGTAATCTGTGGTTTCTTCTAGTTTTCGAGACTAAACCTTGAAGATCCGATACAGTAATTTGTCGGCTTAAATTCTTTACAGATGAGAAAGGAAACCGAATTTGGAGATTATCATACACGCGAGGCATCTGGATGCGACAGAAGCAATAAAAAACTACATAAATAAGAAAGCTTCGAAATTCGCCAAATATTCAACTAAAATAAACAAGATACAATTTACCCTGAAAATAGAAGGCACAAATAACATAGTAGAAACAATATGTTCCGCTGCAAAGGCGACGTTTGTTGCTGAGGCAACAGATGCTGACATGTATGCCGCTATAGACCTTGTAGTGCACAAACTGGAAAAACAGATTGTCAAGCAAAAAGAAAAGCTGAAGCAACCCAGAAGAAGCAAAAAAGAGGAAGCACCGCCTGAAGAGGAAGATGAGGAGTAAGTAGTTTTTATCTACAGCGATGCGTGCCATGTTGAAGTAATTATCCTTTCTTAATGCTCTATTTACCGCGACAGCATTCGGATTTTATTTTTACAATTAATTTTTTTATGAAGATAGCTAATGAAAATAATCGATTTTATTGAGGAAGAAGCCATAATAGACGATTTACAATCCACCGATAAAGAATCTGTTATCAGGGAAATGGTTAACGTATTGAAAGACCTGAACAAAATTAACGAACACGAATTAGACAACATAATGAGTGCGCTCATAAAAAGAGAAAAGGTGGGAAGCACGGGGATAGGCAAAGGAGTTGCGGTACCTCATACAAAGCACAAGAGTATTACAAAAATAACAGGTGCATTTGCCCGCTCGTTAAAGGGTGTAGAATTTGACGCACTTGACGGAGAGCCTGTCTACCTTTTCTTCCTGCTACTGTCACCAAGTGACTCTACCGATGTACATCTCGCCGCTCTGGAAAAAATTTCATCTGTGATTAGAGACTCTGATTTTCGTAGTTTCGTAAGAAATGCATCTGATAAACCAGAAATGATTGACATATTAAAGGAAGTCGATGAGGCAAAGCCTGAATAAAATAATTCACCTATTAACACAGCTAACCAATGCCTATAGAACGCAGGACAAAGATAAAGAACACAAATGGACTACACGCAAGGCCCGCGACACGTTTTGCAGAAGTGGCTAATAGATTCAATGCAGAGATTTTCGTCAAAACGGAAAACAAAGAACAAGTAAACGGAAAAAGCATTATTGATCTTCTCACGCTGGGTGCAAAAAGAGGAACTGAATTATTAATAACTGCAGACGGAAACGATAAGGAAAGTGCATTAGACGCCTTAGAAGGTCTTGTCAACGACAGGTTTAACGAGGACAATATGGAGACGAGAAAGGGCATTGCCGTTTCACCTGGTGTGGTAATAAGAGAGGCGTTTGTTCTAGAAAGCGAAGGCTATCGAATCCCGCGTCATCTTATCAAAGAAGAGGAAATCCCTAAAGAAATATCTAGACTGGAAGAAGCAACTACAGCAGCATGGAAAGAAATTGAGAAACTGGAAGACTCTGTTTCAAAAAACCTGGGCTCTCAAATCGGTTCCATCTTTGCGACCCACAAGTTAATGCTCCAAGACAAGCTATTGCTGCGTGAGTTTAGCGACAAAGTGAAGCAGCATAAATTCAGCGCTGAATATGCCGTTTCATTGGTTTTACGCGTATATATAAAAAAATTTGAAAACGTTGACGACCCTTATCTCTCTGCAAGAGTCGGGGACATATATGATATAGAAAAAAGACTCTTAAGGAGTTTATTGGGGGAGAAAAGGGAAGAACTCAACAACCTTACAGAAGAGGTCGTCGTCGTCGCACATGATCTCGGTCCCTCCCAAATAGCATCTTTAGACACCACAAAAGTACGTGGATTTATAACTGACCTTGGCAGCAGAAACTCTCATGCAGCAATAGTTGCCAGGGCTTTAGGAATTCCTGCTGTAGTCGGTTTGGGGACTGCAACCGTAGATATATTTGGTGGAGATCGTGTTATTATAGATGGCAACCGAGGGGATGTAATAGTAAGGCCAGATGAAGAGACCGTCAAAGAATATCAATTAATAGGAAAAGACTTCCATGTCTTCGAAGAGAGACTCTCCTCTGAACTTAAAGACCTACCTGCCGTAACCTTAGACGGTAGAGAAATTTCGATTTTAGGTAATATCGAATTCCCTCGTGATATCGGCCCTAGTTTAAGCCAGGGTGCTACCGGCATTGGTTTGTATAGAACAGAGTTCTTGTTTCTCGGTAGCAATGATACACCAACAGAAGAAGAGCATTTTAACGCCTATTCACAATCGGTACAGGAGTTGGGAGACAAACCATTAATTATCAGGACTGTTGATTTAGGTGGAGATAAATTCTTTCCTGCAAACAGCAATACCGAGCTTAATCCTTTTTTAGGCTGTAGGTCTATTCGTTACTGCCTGGAACACCCAAACATTTTTAAGTCTCAGCTCAGGGCTATTTTAAGGGCCTCCGCGCTAGGTAATGCAAAAATAATGTTCCCATTAATCTCCTCTTTACAGGAATTTCGAAGTGCAAAAAATATTGTAGAGGAAGCAATGGAAGAATTGAATCAAAAGGGGATAGATTTTGATGAAAAAATTGAGATCGGAATTATGATAGAAGTACCATCTGCTGCCATGATAGTAGACGACTTGGCAAAAGAGGTTGATTTCTTCAGTATAGGAACAAATGATCTCATCCAATACACTTTGGCAGTAGACAGAAGCAATGAAAAAGTAGCACACCTATACTCCCCAGCTCACCCGGCAATCTTAAAATTAATAAAGATGACCATAAAGGCTGCTGAAGAAAATAATATAAAAGTCGGGATTTGTGGAGAAATGGGCGGCGAGATCGAGTACACTATACTATTATTAGGGTTAGGCCTCAGGGAGTTTAGTGTTGCCCCTGCCATGATAATACCGGAAGTGAAGAAAATTATCAGATCCGTTACTTACGAAAGAGCAAAAGAAGTAGCCGAAACTGTTTGCTCATACAACGACCCTGCAGAAACCATAGAGTATCTCAGGAATATTGTTCGAGAAATAATACCAGAATTAATATATTAAGATAAAAAGATGGGCCGCTTTATCGTGAAAAGTGATTTTCCGATCTTGTTTTTTCGTCTTTTTGTAAGTCTACCAAGCTTCAAAATACAGTTGACAGATTAGATGGTTGACACTAGAATCAGCATAAGTCTAATCAAATAAACAGGTTGATAAATATTTAATAAATTTTTTAGTAATATATTGAGGATTCAAGTTAAATTTTTAAAACAAGGGAGTCTGAGATTTATCTCTCATCATAACTTAATGAAACTCTTCGAAAGGGCAATTCGTAGAGCAAGTATTTCTGTCAAAATGTCTGAAGGGTTTAATCCAAGACCTAAAATTGCC
>JAIQZR010000013.1 GCA_021777035.1 Candidatus Scalindua sp.
GCATTTGCATCCTGTAAAGGTTCCAAAGCACGCTGTTAAGATTCGGTACACATGGTGTCTGGGCGGACTAACATTCTTTATTTTCCTTTTTTTAACCGTAACCGGTGTCCTGTTAATGTTTTATTATGTTCCGGATGTTAACCGAGCATATGCAGATATGATTGACCTGATGTACGTTGTGCCTTTGGGCCGCTTGTTGAGGACGTCGCATCGCTGGGCAGGGCATGCAATGGTCATAACTGTATGCTTTCACATGCTGAGGGTATTTCTCACCGGTTCATATAAAGCTCCACGCCAGTTTAACTGGGTCTTGGGAGTGCTGTTATTAGTTTTGACATTTTTGCTTAGCTTTACCGGTTACTTGTTGCCATGGGATCAGCTTGGGTACTGGGCGATTATGGTAGGGACTAACATGGGGGCAGCAACTCCTGTGATGGGTTATCAGGGTCCTTTTGCCGAGCTGTTAGGTGTTAAAATTAATAATGATATTCGTTTTGCTCTCTTGGGCGGTACGCAAATTGATGCCCCGTCATTGCTGAGAGCATACGTATGGCATTGCATAGGAATACCAATAATTTCGGGAGCATTGATGATTCTTCATTTTTGGCGTGTTAGAAAAGACGGTGGTATTTCAGGGCCTCTATAAATAGTTGGGAGAATTTTTTTATGTCAAATCATGCTGAAGCACAGGTAGCAAACAATAATAAAACGGAGAAAGTTTTTTCGTGGCCAAACCTGGTGGCGAAAGAGTTTATAGCGGCAATTCTATGTACAGTTATATTGCTCGTTTATTCATACTATGTTGATGCTCCACTGAGGGAGCTTGCCAATCCGGGGGAGCCAGAAAATCCGGCAAAAGCACCATGGTATTTTTTAGGTTTACAGGAAATCCTCGTCTACTTTGATCCGTGGATTGCTGGAGTTGTGATTCCAAGTATAATAATTATGGGTTTAATGGCAATTCCGTATATAGATGTTAATCCCAAGGGAAATGGGGGTTACTGTTTCAGGGACAGAAAATTTGCGGTAACAGTTTTTATGTTCGGATTTATTTTCTGGTATGTTCTTATAATAGTAGGTACGTACATGAGGGGGCCGTTCTGGGCATTCTTCTGGCCATGGGAAACCTGGAGTTTTGATTTTCCAACCCCTCCGCCATTGATAAGTTTGCCTAACTGGCTGGGTGTTTTTGCTCTTCTTATCTATTTTGGTTTAGGAATGTTAATACCTGCAATTGCTTTCTGGAAATTTGCTAAACAGCTCGGGTTTATCAGATACAATATCACTATGAGTCTGTTCTTGTTAATGATGGGAGTGCTCGTGAAGATTGCTTTAAGGCTGATGTTTAACATCAAGTATATATTGCAGACACCTTGGTTTAACATTTAGGAATTCCGAAGACGTGGATTGATTTATTTTTTTCTATTTTTTCGAGAGAAGTAAACAAATGAAAAAGAAATTATTTTTGTTATCCAGTATATTGCTACTAGTTAGTACTATCTTGTGGGTTAATGATATGTTGGAGCCAGAGTGGAAGCAATATCAGGTAGAATATTATGAGCAGCAACGAAAAGCAGTAGAAAAAAAGCTTCAAAGCTCTAGTGGTGAGGAAGAAATAGCGGAATTAGAGGCTAAACTTGTGAAGCTGCAAAAGCCTAAATACGAAATTAAACAGATACTCCTGAAAGGTGATTATGGCTGGGCCCAACAGAGTAACGGACAAAAAACAGATAGATGTATTACTTGTCATATTGACGAATCAAAGCTGGCTGCATCTCACGAAACTGTAGTTAAGAGTTTCCCATTTGATATTTATGGATGTACTGTGTGCCACGGAGGATCGGGTCGTTCACTTAGTGAAGAGCATGCGCACCATGGAATTTTCAAACATAAGAGGGCGATGCGTCAAAGGTTAGATCATGCTGATGTTCTTTTTGATATGTGGGAAGAATTTGCTACTCTTTCTCTGGAAGAGGGTACAGAATGGGCTAGCTTTAAAGACCGTACTATAACTGGTGAAAAGGCCATATATATGGGCAGTGGCAAATGTATGAGATGTCACACAGGGCTGACTGCTCCGCATGTCGAAAGATGGAAAAGAGTAAAATTTGAAAGCTTTAATGTTATCAAAGAAGCCCCTGACTACATTAAAGGTGATGAAGAGTATAGAAAAAAATGTTATGAATGTCACACCACAGGTTATAACAAAGAGACGGGAACATATGAGGAAGAGGGTATTACCTGTGAGGCTTGTCATGGTCCCGGTGAGGTATATGCGTCTTTTATGGATAGAGGCAAGGCAACAGAGGGTCAGAAAATAGCAAAAATTACGCCTGCTTATAACAAATGTGGAGGGACAGAAGGGTGCCATCGCAGCAGGAGGCATGAGATGCGGGTAAAATTTTTCAGAGACAGCAAGGAACATGACAATTACGAATGGTTTAAGCCGAAGTATAAGAGAATTGTAGGTGAGGCGGTAGAGAAGAAGAGCAGTAGTGCGAACGAAAAGATTGACGCTTCACTGCCTAAGCACAATATAAGTTTTGTTAGATGAGATTTGGGAGTTATTGGTGATAAGATAAAAGCAATAGTAAATAATTAGATTGATTTGTTGTTCTAAATATATACTTTATGAATGGTTATGTTTCGTTGTAATTTTTGATAAAAGAAAGGGAGGATTTTCATAATGGATCTTCTGAAAACGTGTGCGGTAGTAGTTTTCTTTTCAGCTTTTTGCGTCTTGCAGGGTATAGTAACCGCATCAACTGAAGTAGATTATATGGGCTCGGGTACGGGCGAATTAGACTATGTGGGTGCAGAAGCTGGCAAAGGAGCCTCCGCAGACAGTGTAGAAGGTCTTGGATTAGAGCCTATCACAAAGAAACAGCATGAAAGAGCTAAGAATTTCTACAGCAGTGTTTATACAACTGCTGCGGCAAGAGCTCTGTATAGTGATAATGTGGGATTAGAGAAAGGTGCTGGGCCATGGCAGGATTTTTATAAGCCAAAGCCAATGCATATGTACTGGTTTCCCGCACGGCATTATGTAAGGCCGGAAGGCACATATTATGATCAACTTCTGGAGAAGTATAAGGCAGATGAATGTATAAAATGTCATGAAGAAGTAACGCCAGGTATTGTTCACGATTGGAGAGCATCAACACATGCAGATCCTAAAAAGAACGAGTTTTTTGCTATAAGAACAAGACAAATTGAACAGCTTATTGAAAGAGATCTTGAGAATGTAGACTGTAGCGAGTGTCACGGTAAGGATCATAAGGAGCTTCATATGCCTACTCCGGATATATGCGGTAATTGCCATCCGAAACAGGTAAATGAATATTTAGATGAAATGGAGTATGGACGTCCTAACCATGTTGACACATTTACGGCTAATGTTGTACCTCCTTGGTATCCTGAAGCGGCAAGACAGGGATATTTGACATCAATGTTTGGCTGTGACTATTGTCATGGGACTACTGAGAAGTGCGATATCTGTCATACCAGGCATAAGTTTACTGCTGCAGAGGGTAGAAGACCTGAAGCATGTATGAGCTGTCATATGGGATTTGACCATCCTGATGCAGAGTCTTATGGTGAGTCCAAGATGGGAATGATTTATCATATGGAAGGAGAACACTGGGATTGGGATAAACCGCTTGGCGACGTGGTTGCAGGCAAGGATTATAGATCTCCTACCTGTCAATACTGCCATATGTATCAGGCAGAAGGTAAATTTACGCATACTCTTGCGGCAAAGGGTATATGGAGAATGGGTACCGTTCCACCAAAAAGTTATGAATTTGAATCTTCATTAAAAGCGTACCCATATGGTGTGAAATTACCACCATTAGATAAAAAGTTAGATATATATTCAGAAGCAAACAGAAAGAAAAGGGAGCAATGGATAGAGATGTGCTC
Source organism: Candidatus Scalindua sp. (assembly GCA_021777035.1). Taxonomy (GTDB): domain Bacteria; phylum Planctomycetota; class Brocadiia; order Brocadiales; family Scalinduaceae; genus Scalindua. The sequence continues at coordinate 3,922 of JAIQZR010000013.1, forward strand.
AAACTGTCATAGTCCGCGATGGGGAAGGCTTTATCTAGAGAATCTGGATGACATGATGTTTGAGATGTGGAAAATACAGGACAGAGCGCATCTAATTATGGATGGATTAGCAGCCGCAAATGCTTTTGACCCTCCAGTTTCGGAACGCGATCCGTTCCCGATGGGCGAAGTACTTGCGGATGCACTTGGCCCTGGATTGCTCGGAGAGGGCATTTATAACGCATTTAAGACTACTGGTGGTAAGATACCGGTGTACGGACCAATACTAGGTGTGTATACAGTCTTTATGGCGGGAAGGAACAATCCTTCGGTAATTGAGAACATATATACCAACATGTGGTTTGGTGATAAGGCGCATGCCTATAAAGGCACAGCGCATGTGCAGCAGGATATATCCTGGTGGTACGGAGCATCAAAGGCATTCCAGAGCGTGAATGCGATGGAAAGCGAGGCGCAGAAGCTTTATCGTGCACAAGAAGTTGATAATCTTCTGGATAAAAAAGAGAGAAAAAGATCAGCAGGAATGGTAGGCGGAATTATTGTGTTCGCCGGTCTGTTGCTGGTTGGTATGGTAGTCGTCGTCAGAAGAAGAAAAAAGGATTAAATAGCTAGAGTAATTATGAAGAATTGTTTACTATGCTGTATAATGAAAAAGGCGCTCGATTTCGAGCGCCTTTTTTTTTGGAATAGATTTGAGTTGCCGATAAAAACGTTATTATTCTTAGTAACATTCAAAAAATTATAAAAGCAAAAGTATTTAAGGATTACGTTATTAACCTTGATTTATCCAATAAATACTAATAAACTTCCAATTAGAGACTTTTCAGGCATATCAATTAACTATCCACAGATGAATAATAATTTGTTACTTAAGAACGGTTCTAAGATAGCAATAATAGGCGGTGGTCCTGGAGGTAGTTTTTTTGCGCATTTTGCTTCACGATTTGCAAAAAAAGCGGGTATTGATGTATCTATAAAAATATACGACAAGAAGAGCTTCTGCCAGAGAGGTCCACGAGGTTGCAATATGTGTGCAGGGGTTATTTCTGAAAATCTTTTTAATAACCTGGAAGAAGAGGGAATTAATATTGCGGATTTCTGCGTACAAAGAAAAATAGAAGGATATTGTTTTCAAACACAGGACGAAAGTGTAGTCCTTCATCATCCTGTTCCTGGACACATATCAAAGATTGTTACAGTGTTTCGAGGGAATGGACCCTTGCAATCTGAACACGAAGGCAATGTCAGTTTTGATGATTATCTTTTGAACCATGTTAAGGAGCAGGGAGTAGAAATAATATCCGACATGATTAAGACATTTAGGCTGCCGGTCAAAAAAGGAGGGCCTGTCAAAGTAATCTGTGGTGAGAGAAGTTCAGAACATGAAATTGAGGCAGACCTTGTAGTTGGGGCTTTTGGAGTAAATACAGGGATGATGGAAAAGGTCGGTAATATGGGCTTTGGTTACAGACCGCCTAAGACGGTTCGTACGTGCCAGTGTGAGATAATACTAAACAGAGAATATATAGAAGAAACGTTTGGTAATAATGTTTTTGTCTTTGCATTAGGCAAAAGTGAGCTTAAATTTGCTTCTATTACACCAAAAGCAGACTATGTCACCGTAAATTTAGTAGGAAGAAAAGATTTAACAAGAAACAACCTGATAGATTTTCTTAGCCATCCAAAAGTAAAAAAATTGATGCCACCCAAATGGAGAATTCCTAATAGCTTTTGCATGTGTATCTCTAAGATACCTATAACTTATGCAAAACATCCATACGCAGACGGGGTTGTTATTTTAGGGGATGCAAGTATTTCAAGATCCTATAAAAGCGGAATTGAGTCTGCGTTTAACATGGCAAAGATGTCAGCTTATACAGCATTTAAGAATGGAGTATCGGCAAGATCATTTATGAATGGTTACTTTAAGCCGGCAAAGAGGCTTCTGGCCAGGGACAACTTTTATGGAATTATGATGCTCAAAATGAATGATTATATATCATCCAATAGGCAATTAGCAAATCGACAAGTAAAGCTTGTAAAATCCACCGATGATGTGAAAACTGCAAGTCAGATTAATGAGATATTATGGAATATGCTTACAGGTAATATTTCTTACAAAGAGATATTTGCTAAAGCAATGAATTTGCGATTGATTTCAAAAACGTTGCAGTTTAATCTTTTTTTTTGGGTAAAAAAAAGTGGTATCTTTGGCAATGTTAAATAAGGAATAGATGTTTATATGAAAGATCCGGATTGCTTAATAAAAGATGGTGCAAAAATTGTCATAGTTGGCGGTGGGCCAGCAGGGAGTTTTTTTGCATACTTTATGTTAAAAAATGCTAGAGAAAAAGGCATAAGAGTTGATATTACTATTTTCGAAGGGAAAAGTTTTTGTCAAAGCGGGCCTCGTGGATGCAATATGTGTCCGGGCGTTATATCAGAAAAACTTTATGGTGAATTGAAGAAAAACGGTATTCTTCCTCCAGACAGGTGCGTACAAAAGGAGATCAAAGGTTACTATTTTCATACCCATGATGGTTGTGTAGAAGTTCAGAATCCTAAACCATCTGTGGGGAAAAAAATATTAACGGTTTTCAGAGGCGATGGCCCTATGTTTTCACAACAAGCTGAAAGTAAAAGCTTTGATAACTTTCTTTTGCGTCAAGTTGAAGATATGGGGGCCAGCATTAGTTCTGACATTGTAAGCAATATAGTCTTTCCATCAAATAAAACTGAACAAGTAAAAGTATATTTTGGGAAAAAGGGTTCATGGAGAGCAATGAATGCTGATTTGGTGGTAGGGGCGTTTGGGTTGAATACCGGTATGCTGGAAAAAGTAAGGAGGCTGGGAATAGGTTATATTCCTCCCAAAACTGTTAGAGCTTGCCAGGCAGAGATTTATGTTGGCAGCGGGAATGGAAGTAAATACCAGGATAACAGGATACATGTTTTTTCATTAGGCCTAAAACCGATTACCTACGCCTCTTTTACACCAAGAGGAGACTATCTAACGGTCACGCTGGTTGGTAAAACTGATTTGAATAAGGCTAATTTGATAGAGTTTCTTAATCATCCTGTTGTGCGCCGTACATTTCCGGAAGAAGGTTGGAAACTTCCAAAGAACTATTGTATCTGTTTTCCCAGGATAAATATTACGCAGGCGAAACATCCATTTGCTGATAGGTTTGTTGTTATAGGAAGCGCGGGTGTTTCGAGATATTATAAGCACGGTATTGAGTCCGCTTTTATTACCTCCAGGATAGCGGCAAATAGTGTGTTTAAATCCGGTGTCTCTAACAACGCTTTCAGAACCGGTTATTATAAACCTGTAATGAAAATTTTAGGGTCTGACAGCTTGTATGGAAGATGGATTTTTGGCCTTAATGATTATATTACTTCTAGAAAGCGTATTTCAGCCGGTTATTTTTCATTCCTTAAATCAGACAAGAAATTACCTGTTGCCAAACTTCAGTTAGAATTTTTATGGAATATGTTTACAGGGAGTATGCCATTTAAGAAGTTGTTCATCAAGGTGTTCGATCCAATGTTACAGCTCAGATTACTTCCTGTGACCGTGATAGTCTGGAATAAACAGGCGTTTGGGTCTATTGTTGGTGGAGGGATATTAAGACGTGAAAAAAAACTAAATAGCCTGGCAAATAAAGGACTTGGCCCTCTTGAAGATGGACAGACAGTCGTTGTCATTGGAGGTGGTCCCGGTGGGACGAGTTGTGCAATTACCCTTAGCAGATTGGCAAAAAAGCGTAATATAAATTTGAACATAATATTGTATGAAGGTAAAGATTTTGGGAAAGATGAACAGTTTAATCCGTGTGTAGGAGTGCTGTCTCCGCCTATAGAAGAAATATTAGAAAAAAAATTAGGAATTCCGTTTCCACATGAACTTATATTGGAGAAAATACCGGCATATTATCTGCATTCTGATGACGAAGACATAAAGTTAGAAGGTGATGGTGAAGTGTCATGTGCGGTACATAGAATGTTATTTGATAATTACCTTATACATTGTGCGAAAGATGCGGGAGTAAAAGTAATACATGGTAGAGTGACAAATGCAGATATCGAGACCAGTGGTGTAATGGTTTACAGTGAAATGGATAATAGACGGGCGGATGTAGTCGTCGGAGCATTTGGCCTGGATGAAGGAGCTTGCAAAGTTTTTGAAACGGCAACTCGTTATCGAACCGGTCGTTATATGAGTACCATTTTAACTAAATTTTATCCTGAAAAAGAGGAAATGGAAAAATTTGGAAACTGTATACACGCATTTCTTCCTTCGCTGAGGGGAATAGAATTTGGTGCCATAACACCTAAAACCGATCATCTTGATATTAATATTGCCGGTTCAAAGGTTAATTGGCGTTGGATGGATAATTTTCTTTTAATGCCTCAGGTTACTAAGGTTTTACCCTCTAATTTTGCCATGCAGAGGCACGATTTATTTTATAACCGGTGGCAGTTTCCGACTTCTCCGGCAAAAAATCTCTTTGGGGACAGATATGTTACCGTGGGAGATGCCGCAGGTATTATTCGCGCATTTAAGGGCAAAGGTGTGAATACTGCCTGTATGACAGGGATAAAGGCAGCAGAAATCATGATGGATGTGGGTATATCAAAAGAAGCTTTTAAGGATTATTATAATAGCTTTTCTGATATAACCAGTGATCTTCCTTATGGAAAAGTCATTAGAATGCTTGCAGGCTTTAGCGCACATTATGGGCTGTTTACTCCCATGATTCAATTGGCGAAGGAAGATAAGAAATTTAGAACGGCTTTTTTTGAATCAGTTGCGGGCAGCAAAATGTTTAAAGAAATAATCTTTGAAACTATTAGCTTGCAATTGTCCTGGAAAGTGGTGAAAATTCTTATAACTTGGTTTTTTAAGCAATTCACTTTTATATCATGGATAATAAAACCCATTAGTAGGGTAATAACTAATAAGCGAACGTGAGGCTATTAAATATGGATAAAAAAGGAATATATATTTTAGAAGTTTTTAAGAAAAAATGGTCTTTATCTATAGTCCTTGAGCAATTTAAATCCTCGTTGAAGGCTTTCGAAATCAAATCAATAAAGAAGAAAATGATACTTGTGTTTTTAATACTAGCACTTATTCCTTTGTTGGCAATGAGGTTAGTGGTTTATCCAAAAGCGCAGGATGCATTACGAACTTCTTTAATACAAAACCTGCAAAGTGTCGGACACAAGCAAGCGGAACTCATTAAAGGCTGGACAGAAGAAAGAAAGGGTGACGTAAGGGTTATTGCGGAAAATCCTTTTACGCTTCTTGCTTCCAGGGTAAGCATGAACGATAAACGGTTCTGGCGACTTTTGAGATATACTCACTACATAAGATACGAGTATGGCTATAAGGAGGTTCTTATAAGTGATGCGGAAGGTATTATTCATGTCTCTACTCAAAAGGGTAGAATAGGTGCAGATATCTCTGAACTGGAATATTTTAAAAAGGCGATGGATGGAGAAACATTTGCGTCACAGATATATCCTTCAAAGGAGCTCGTTGAGAATAAATACGGCAGAATGGAAACAGGAGTTCCTACCATGGTTGTTGCAACTCCAATTACAGATCGAAATAAAATAATGGGTGTTGCGTGTCTCAGGGTTGATGTCGAGAAAATAAGCGAATTAATGAAAAGTATAAAGTTAGGCGCAAGCGGTGAAACCTATCTTATTAATAAGCAGGGCTATATGATAACAGAGTCTCGGTTCGCAACTGATTTAAGGAATGAGGGGCTGATAGAAGGAGGTACTACTCTTGAAACTAAACTAGTCAATCCTGAGGCAGGAAAATTGACAAAATCTGTTTCGGAATGTTTGAAAGGACACACAGGTTCTGATGGAGAAGGTTATTTAGATTATCGTGGTGTGAAGGTAATTGGTTTCTGGCAGTGGATTCCAGAGCTGGATTGGGGCGTAATTGCAGAGATTGATTATGACGAAGGCTATATAGAAGTTAACAGACTTCGTAAAAGCGTTAATACGATTATGATTATCGTTTCTTTAGGAGTAGTGGTGCTTGCCGTTTTTATGGGTCAAAGGATGGTAGCTCCAATCCTCTATCTTACAGATGCAACCAGGAAAATGAATGCAGGTGACCTTACTCAAGAAGTAGATATTCATACCAAGGATGAAATTGGCGAGCTTGCCGTTTCTTTTAACATGATGACAAGGACTATAGCAAAGAGAAATGAGGAGCTTCAAGCGTCAAATCTTTTTATGGAATCAATGTTTGATGCCATAAGAGATCCTATGACAGTCCTGGACAAAGATGGGACTATCAAGCAGGTAAATAAAGTTGCAATGGACACCTACGGTGAAAATATTGTTGGGGAAAAATGTTTTTGCGTATATAAAGGTCGGGATTCTATTTGTGATCACTGTCCCACAATGAAGTCAATTGAAACCTTAGCGCCAGCTACAGCAGAGCACTATGTAGAGAGGGATAAGAAATATGTATTCATTGCCTCTTATCCCATCTTAAATAAAGATGGGAAGTTAGAATCAATAATAAAAATGGTTAGAGATATTACCGAGCAAAAAAAGCTTGAAAAAGAGCTCCAGGAGTATACTGCGAACCTGGAAAAAGTCGTTGAGGAGAGAACAGTAGATCTGAAATCAACAAATGAAGAACTGAAGCAACGAAGCGTCGAAATAGAGAGGGCCAATGAGGAGTTGCGTAGCCTTGATAAGATGAAAGACGTAATGATTCGAGATGTGACCCATGAATTAAAATCACCGGTAGCGCAGGTTCAAATGGCCATAGATCTTTGGACCAATGAGGCCGCTAAGGAAAAAGTAGATAAAGAGAAGGGGAAAAAATTAAGCAAAATAATTGATGATAACATTCAGAGACTAAAGAAAACTATTCAAAGTATATTGGATTTATCAGTATTAGAGTCTGGCCGTGTTGCATATCAAAAGGAGAATTTGAATCTGGAGGAAATAGTACATCAAACGGAAGAGGGATTAAAGTTAATAGCTGAGAAGAAAGGGTTGGCATTAACAACGAGAATTCCTGACAAGCTTCCGGGCGTGTTGGGAGATAAAACGGAGATAACAAGAGTCGTTTCCAACTTAATAGATAATGCTATAAAATACTCTGAATCTGGAGAAATTGTGGTGTCTGTAGTGAGAAGGTCTAAGGGAATTGAAATAGCCGTTAAAGACCAAGGAATTGGTTTGATTACACCAAAGGAAAATTTTGATAAACTTTTTAGCAGGTTCTACCAGGAAAGAGCAAGTGCCGACGGTTCTGGTGTCGGCCTCGCTATTTGTAAGAAAATTGTAAATGCTCATGGTGGAAAAATTTGGGTTGAAAGCGAAGGTAAAGGAAAAGGTACAACGTTTAGGTTTACGTTGCCAGTCGGCACTAATGAACAAAAAAATCCAGCTGTCTAAATTCACGGCTGGAAGAGATTACATGATTTTAAAGGTGGAAATTTACAGTAAAATTTGTATAGTAGGTGTGCGGCTTGTTAGTAATAAATGTGCAAGGATTAGTGGATACAAATTTGTGAACTGATGAAGGGAGAATAGAAAATGGGAAAGACGATAATGATAGTTGAGGATGAGCAGGCATTTCACGACCTTTATACTATGATGCTGGAAGACACGGATTATGACATAATGCGCGCTTACGATGGAGACGAAGCATTGGCAAAATTAGAGGAAAAGAAGCCGGATTTAATTATTCTCGATATACTCTTGGATCTGGTAACCGGGGATACTTTTTTTCTTTATATAAAGGGCATGCCTGAATATTCCGATATTCCAGTTATTATATGTAGCAGTTTCTCGCAAAAGGCATATAAAAACTTAAAGGAGATGGATCCAAATCTTGTGTTTCTTGAAAAGCCATTTACAAAAGAAAAAATGATTGAAGAGATACAAGCCAAGATAGGGTAAGAAAGTTGAAATTGTATAAGGCTATGGGAACGGAGCAGTTTGGGCCGATTAAATCGTTATCTCTTTAAGTGCTTTAATCGCAGCTATCACGTTATGCCTTGTTTGAGAGTTGTTTGAGATAGCTGATAAATTTAAAACAAAAGTTTGATAGCATTGCGTAATAAGAACAGTGGTGGTTTTCAACGGTTATTTTGTCGCCGATGCGGAGATCTCCTCCCTTGATAATCCTGCAACGGATACCGCCTTTGTCATTCATTGCGTTTTTCGCTCCAGTACCAATCCTTTTCTCCATATTATTACATGGATTACATCGGTCTTCAACGCGTACAAGTATTTGGCCCAGGCGTAAATAGCTACCAATCAGCTCATTCAGCATAATACCCTTAACCATGACCTGGCGTCTGCTTGCACCAGCAGGTATGTCATAGCCAAGTTTGCGAGATGTCGCTTCTATGGTTTCGGCGTCAATTAAAGTGATTTGTCCGATCTGGAATTTTTCTGAACGATAATCACCTGTAATCCCAAAGTTCGAACGCACGGTGACATGGTCACAAGATTCAGCAGAAGCACCTTTCTTTCGAACGATATGAATTGAAATAATTTCAGCCATGCTTGTTCCCAATTTTATCTAATTTTATTATTACCCAACCGGCAAAACTGCCGATAACGTAATGAGGGAAGTCCCACCAGACAAAGGTAGTACCAATTAATGTACTGCCTACAAATGTAGAACGGACAGATTCAAGGAATAAAGGGTGCCATAATTGCAGGCATTCCAAAAAACAGGTAATCCCCAAGACCGAGCATGCTACCCAAAAGGCAGTAACATAGGGAAAGAATATAATTACTACAAAACACCAGAACATCTCGTAGAGGATACCACCTGCATAATTATTAAACCACCATGCACCTGTCCCCTTATAAAATTTACTGGCGAAGCCAAGTGGAGTTATTATAAGAAGTAATATGAAGCTGTGCAAGCGCGGTTTGTTAAGCACTCTAGAGTTCCTTATCAATACATTATCTTTCTTTTCCTCTTGATGTAGTAGCGTTTGTCGGCAGGCAGTCACGGTTTTAATTCTTATTGCCTAAAGGAATATGCTTGGTAGACCTTGCCTTGCTAACAAATTGTTGATGAGGCGTTTAACTTTAGTACTCTTGCTAGTGTCATAAGAAATTGGCCACTACCTTATTTGGATTTATCAAATAATACAATATGCGAAACTCTATTATATCGTATTAGGCGTAATTTGGTAAAAGTATTTTCTATTATATTAAATATAATGAGCGTCATCCGGTTAGGTTTTTGCGAGTAACACGTAGGGCAATCCTTCAGGTTTGCTTTCGTACATAAATGGCAAGGCTAAAGCCACGCCCTACGTTTCTGCTGACGGTTCGGGTATAAAAAGCCGTACTTGCAAAAACTTAACCGGATGGTGCTGCTATTGATTAAGAGTGAGGTTAAGGGTTCGCGAAAAAATAGCTTTACATTCTCGCGTCTCATTTTCAGGCCATCTTTGTTCGATATTCTCGTGCTGAATCCTCAGTGTAGCTTAGGCTACGCTTGCGATCCAGCCCGATCATATCGACCAAATCTGACCTAAACTTGAGCGCGATAGATTGTAAAGTTATTTTTTCGCGAACCCTAATTAATTTTTCTTGTTGATTCATGGATAAGGTTTATTTAGAATTGGGCGTACATATCGATTGAGACACTTTTATATAGATTTGATGGGAAAGATCATAATTAAGGAAGATAGATGCAAAGGTTGTGAACTTTGTATTGATGTATGTCCTTACGGGCTTTTAAAGATGTCTGTTACCGTGAATAATTTTGGTTATCATACAGCACAATTTGTAAACGGTAACGGCCAAAAATGTACTGCTTGTAAATTTTGTGGAATGATGTGTCCAGACTACGCGATTGATGTTTATGAATAACCTTGCCTCTGTTATTTTTTCTATGTACCGCAAAACCATTTCAATAAAGTAAGACCGTCCATCTCTTACCACCCACTTTGTGAAATTTTTCAAAATCTGTTTATTGTCAAAAGTTTCTTGCCTTGCTAATATTTGTTGATATGATTACTTACTTAATTAATATTTTTGCTTAAGCTAATTTAAATGTTTAGATCCACGACCATATTATCAGTACGGCATAATGGAGCGATTGCCATAGGTGGCGATGGGCAGGTTACGATGGGCTCCTTTGTAGTAAAAAAAGATGCCTGCAAGATACGCAAATTGTACCATGAAAAGGTTTTTGTCGGGTTTGCCGGGTCGGCGGCAGATGCATTTGCTCTAATGGAGAGATTTGAATCTAAACTAGAAAAATACCAGGGTAATGTGCTCAGGAGTGCACATGAACTTGCAAAGGACTGGCGTACAGATAAAATTTTGAGACGGCTAGAATCACTGTTGATAGCAGTAGATAAGGATTGTTCTCTCCTTGTTTCCGGTAATGGAGAAATAATTGAGCCTGATGACGGAATATTAGGAATCGGTTCCGGTGGTCAGTATGCGACTGCTGCTGCAAGGGCTTTGGTAAAACATTCTAAACTCAGCGCTAAACAGATAGTTGAGGAAGCATTAAAGATAACGGCAGATATATGTGTGTACACAAATGCAAATATACGCGTGGAGGAAATTAAGTGAGGGAGTTGACCCCAAAAAAGATAGTTGAAGCATTGGACAAATATATAGTAGGTCAAAATGAGGCAAAGCGGGCAGTCGCTATCGCAATAAGAAATCGATGGAGAAGGTTACAGCTTTCTGATGAAATGCGTGAGGAGGTAATGCCCAAAAATATTATAATGATAGGTCCTACTGGTGTGGGGAAAACCGAAATTGCACGTAGAATAGCAAACTTGGTAAAGGCCCCTTTCCTGAAGGTGGAGGCATCTAAATATACAGAGGTAGGTTACCACGGACGTGATGTGGAGTCCATGATAAGAGATATCGTAGAGATAGCCGTTAATATGGTACGAACAGAGCAGATAGAGAAAGTTAGTAAAAAGGCAGAGACGAATACCGAAGAAAGATTGTTGGATTTACTGCTCCCATTACCAGAAGCCAGGGAAAAGACGGAAGTTGATAGAGGGGAAGGTGTAGATGGTGACAAGGAGACGGCAGTTTCTGCTGTAGAAAAGCAGGAAACAACTCGCGAGAAATTCAGGAATAAGTTGCGACAGGGTAAATTGGAAGATCGTGTGGTGGAAATTAAAACACAAGAAAAACCGATTGTCATGCAGGGAGTTATTGCAGGGATAGAGGAAATGGGAGTCGATTTTCAGAATGTAATTGAAAAAATGATACCGGCAAAGACCCAGATAAAAAAGACACTGATAAGTGAGGCCCGCAAAATTATTAAGCAGGAAGAAGCAGAGAAACTAATCGATAAAGAAAAGGTCACAAAGGACGCATTGCACCGTGCCGAGAATATGGGAATAGTCTTCATAGATGAATTGGACAAGGTTGCAAGTCGCGAATCAGGTCATGGGCCAGATATATCCCGTGAGGGAGTACAGAGAGATATATTGCCAATTGTGGAGGGCTCTACTGTTGTTACCAGATATGGTATGGTTAAGACTGACAGGATCCTGTTTATAGCTGCCGGTGCGTTTCACGTTTCAAAGCCTTCAGATTTAATACCTGAGCTTCAAGGCAGATTTCCAATAAGGGTTGAACTGAAAGAGCTAGGCAAAGAAGAGTTTATCAGGATACTCACAGAGCCTAAAAATGCACTGATAAAACAATATACTGAGTTACTGAAAACTGAGAATGTAAATCTCCAGTTTAAAAAAGATGCAATTGAAGAAATAACTGATATGGCCGTTAAAATAAACAAAAGAAGTCAAAGTATTGGTGCAAGAAGACTGCATACTGTTATGGAAAAATTATTGGAAGATGCTTCTTTTGACGCACCAGATTTAAATGATAAGGATATAGTAGTTGATGCTAAATACGTGCGGGATAAGATGAAAGATATTGTAAAAGATGAAGATTTAACAAAATATATTCTGTGATCTTTAAATGTCTTTAATGCTGAGGGGCATTCTATTCGTGCTATGCCGGTTATAATATTAAATTTTCTTATTATTAAGATTTGAATCGAAATAATAAACGGAAAATCAATGTTGTTCATCTTGTTGAAGAGCTGACTATTGGTGGTCTCGAAAAGATTTTGACTACTATAGTATTGTACTTGAATAAAGAAAAGTATAACGTTTCTGTCTGGTGTTTGCGTGAAGGTGGTTTTTTTGCCGATGAATTAATAAAAGAAGGTATTGATGTTAAGGTGCTTCACATTTCAACGTCTAGAAATCCGTTAAACATATACAAATTATACAAACTCCTTAAAAACCGCAAATTTGATGTAATACACACTCACGCATATTCTGCCGGAACGATAGGAAGGATAAGTGCATTTCTTGCCGGCGTACCCGTAATAATATCTCATAACCAGAACGTTTACGGCCATTATAATAAATACTATCACTTTATGGAATGGCTCTTGAGTCACGTTACAGACAGCATAATATGCGTCTCAGACATGGTAAAAAAGTTTACAAATGAAACTCAGGGAATTGACACTAAAAGGTTGGTAACAATTTACAATGGTATAGAAAATATTCGTAGTGTGTCTGGGGAAAAAACTTCTGACCTCAAGAAAGAATTAGGCATCCCTGTAAATAATTCAGTTATAGGTACAGTCGCTCAATTTAGTGGGAAAAAGGGGCTTGGCTATCTTATAAAATCTGCTTCCATCTTATTAAAGCATCGAAAAGATGTTAATTTTTTATTGGTAGGGGATGGCACAACAAAGGATGAGTTGAAATATCTTTGCCATAACCTGAAAATAGAAAATAATGTGGTCTTTGCCGGAGAACGGAGCGATATACCGGAGATGTTATCACTAATTGATATATTTGTTCTACCGTCTATAACAGAGGGGTTGCCACTGGCCTTACTGGAGGCAATGGCATGCGGCAAGCCTGTTGTTGCGACAAGCGTAGGCGGTGTCCCTGAGATTGTTAAGAATGGGTTAAATGGTATACTTGTACAACCAAAGGATCCTGAGGCTCTTCATGGCGCAATGAAGGAGTTGCTGAATAATGCAGACATGAGAGAAAAGATGGGTCATGAGGGAAGGATGATATGTGAAAAGGGTTTTAGTTCCAGGGTGATGGTTGATAGGATTGAAGACTTATATGACACATTATTTGAGAGAAAAACGAAGCGGCATTAGTATAATTCTAAAATAAGGAAAGATTATCAGGGGTATATTCATATAGGCTCAAATGCCAGTGAAGGCATCAAAGTTTTCCAATTGCCTTTAAAAGTTCTTTTATCCTGTGTACATAGGTGTGCTTGTCCAGAACCTCGCGGTGTCCTTTTTGTGCTATTTTCTGGCGTTCCTGAGGGTGGTTTAAATAATATTTTACCATCTCTTTTACCTCATGGATTTTCTTAAAGCAAACCAGATGTTCACCCGATTTTAAAAGTGATAATACATCTCTTTTTCCATCTACTATTTGAAAACTTCCGCAGCCCAGCGTTTCAAATACCCTGGGACTCGCCTGATAGACTTTTTCTTCTTTAATGTTTTCGCCATAATTCCCCATATAGTTAACCACTATCTTTGATGCGTTGTATATCTTAATCCATATATCCGGAGTGACAGAACCTCCCTTTATATACTTTTTTAATGGAGAATTGGCATCAAGCTTTTCCCATCCCGGTCCCCATATGCCTAAATCAAAGTCTATGAGTGTCTCGAACAGTTTAACTCTTTCAGGATACATGGAGCCCACAAAGCTTACGTCGCTACCGTATTTTTCTTTCTCTTCTTCTGTCAGTTTTTGTGGTTTATGGATATCAGGATCGCATGCCGCGTTTAGCCACATACCACCCTTGTTTCCGTGTTCTGCGTGAACTTCAAGCGCATCCGTACTCTGGGCAAAGAAGTAGTCATATGGAGGCACAGCCTTTATTGCCGCTTCAAGCGCTCCCGGTTCTCCAGGGAAATCTATCAGCCAGTTTATGGTGGTAACATTAAAACGTTCTTTTATCTCAGCAATTGTTTCAGTATAATACGAGCCACCCCAGTTACCCAGAAATATATCAGGCCTGAAGTGGTCTATTCGTTTTATCAGTCCTTGATTAAGTCTGTTCATATCCCAGCGTCGAAGAAGGGGTATTCTATCACTTATTCTATAGGGAATGATGTGCTGTCTATAGTCATATGTTTCCAGTTCATATCCCAGTTGTAGTATTGCCCTCTCTACATATTCAGTAATAGCCATGAAATTAGGATTATGATACCCGGAATATAATATCTTCATTTTGATTTAATAATAAACTCTTGGATTCCTTCAGTAGTGTCCGGTTAGGTTTTTGCAAGTACGGCTTTTTTGTACCCGAACCGTCAACAGAGACGTAGGGCGAGGCTTTAGCCTTGCAATTTATGCCATAACGGATATATTCTTTATCATTTACCGTTAGATATTTCAACAAAAATGAGTTTTTCCAATCCTATAAAGGATAACCATCTTGGCTGAAGCCACTTCTAAAAAGCTTATCAAAAATACGATTTTTACTTCAGTAGGGAGTTTTTGGGGTTATTTCCTGAGCTTCCTTATTACACCATATATCGTTCATAAAATTGGCGTTGAAAGTTTCGGGGTATGGGCAATTGCAAATACCGCCATTCACTTTTTTCTGTTTCTGGATCTTGGAATTGGTTCCTCTTTCGTCAAATATATTGCTGAGTACAACACTAAAAAAGACTATAAGATGGTTAACGAGGTTATTAATACGGGTCTCATCTTCTCACTATTTTTTTGTATTTTTGTATTTTTAATTTCGATGTTGTTAAAGAATTTTGTAATGACACTTTTAAAGTTTTCTCCTGAACTTTATGGTGATGTTTTAATTGCCTTTCTGGGTGTATTAGCGGTGTTTATTATAAATTATGTTTTTACCGTATTTAAGTCAACTTTGTACGGTTTGCAAAGGATGGACATAGTAAATATAATTTATGTAATAGTATCAATACCGGGTACAGTTGGTTTGGTCTTGTTTTTGAGTTTTGGTTTTGGACTGAAGGGCCTTATATACAACAGTATTATCGTTGCGGTTGTTACCGTTATATCTTATGCCGTTTGTGCTTATAGACTATTGCCACAGATGGCTTTCAGCTTGAGGTTTGTTAACAGAAAGATGTTTAAAAAATTGTGGAATTTTGGATTCAAGGTACAGATAGCAGGGTTTTCCGAATTCATAAACCATTCACTTAATAAGTTATTATTGGGCTATTTCATGAATGTAACTGTAGTGGGATTTTATCAGCTTGGTTCCAGGGTGGCGTCTACTGCCTGCAGTATTCCGTCAGCACTATTACCAGCAGTCGAACCGGCATCCTCTGAGTTAGATGCTGCTGAGGATACCAGGGCATTAAACGCTCTTTACACAAGAGGTACAAAATACACTGTTTTTCTTGCGTTTCCTCTATCATTATTCGTTATTTCAAATGCATTACCTATTATGCATTTCTGGATGGGGGAATCGGGATATGAAAAGTCTGCTATGGCAATTCAGATATTGACAATTGGTTACTCTTTCATTCTGATAAACAGTATAGGTCGTCTGATGGCAAGGGGTATGGGTGTCCCGCAATTTGAAATGGTCTCTGCTCTGATCATTCTGGTTTTAAATATTTTGCTCAGTGTTCCCCTTATTATCTTATTTGGTTTTAACGGGGCCTTAATAGGGTCAAGTGTATCTGCGGTTATTGGCTCATTGTGCTTTATGAACAAGTTTCACAAACATATAAAGAGAACAATAGTGTCTTTTTTAGGAGATGTGTATCTTAAACCCATAATTGCATGCATCTTTGCGCTCTTCCCATCATTGGTTATTGGTTTTTTGTTTCACATTCTGGGTTTTTCTCCTTCAGGGAGAGTGGGCTTCCTTATATATCTTGGCCTGAAGGGGTTCGTATTTTCAGGAGCATACCTGCTTTGTATTTTTGTAGTCAAATACTTCGATGAATATGATATGAATATTTTGTTTTCCACAATAAAGATGCCGTTCGACAAGTTAGTCGGGTTATTAAAAAAAGTATACTTTATAATAAGATCTGTCTAAACGGTACTTTCAGGCATGTAAGCAATAAATAGTATAATTTAAAAATTTATTCCAAATTATGCCTTCTTATACAACGAGATATTTAACGAAAGATGAATACGAAGGTTGGGATGAACTGGTATCACAGTCACCGGCATCTAGTATATTTGATACAACATCATGGCTCAATGCCTTATCCTCTGTTTTGAATAGTGATATCAGAATCTTAGGGGTATTTAATAAGGAAGATTTAATTGGGGGTGTAGCATTTAATGCGATTAAAAGGTTTGGATTTAAGATTGCAAAGGTTCCTCCAATGAGCTTTTTCAACAGTTGTCATTATATCCATAGTGACACACTGCATAAAGATAGACTGGGGAGAAATATTCAGGATATCTTAATGTCAATAACTGAGAGATTACAAAATGATTTTCATTATATATTGTTAGCAAACCATCCTAAGCTTAAAGATATTAGAGGTCTTATATGGAAGGGTTGGAGGCAGCATATACTTTACTCTTATAAGGTGCCACTTAGCAATATAGATTTGTCATTAATATCAGCATCGAAGAGAAGGCAGGTAAAAAAAGCACAAAAAAGACTGATTGTAATTGAAAAAATTAAGGATGTAGCGTCCGTTTATGATATTGTAAAAGACACGTATCTCAGGCAAGGAGTAGAATGTCCGCTAGCCTTAAATGAGCTCTCTGAAATATATGAAAGAATGGGTGATAATATGATGATATATGCTGCCAGGGAACAAGGCAATGGTGATTACAAAGCAGTTATTGTCTATGTTGTTGACTATAGAGGACAGTGTGTTTACAATTTGCTAAATGGGTTTAAACCTGAGCTGCCTAATACAGGCGCCAATACCCTTTTAATATGGGAAGGGATAAAGTTATTTAAGGATAAAGGGTTTGGGTATTATGATTTGGGTGAGGCGGGAGGGTTGTCCAAGGCTAATTTTAAGGGAGAGTTTTATACTGATATAGTGCCATATTATCTGGCATCGAAATCTAATTTCCTGTTTTCAATTGCCTGGCACCTTACTAAAGGAAAGATTGCAAGGAACTAACAATTGTTTTAAAGATGGTACGGGTTCTTGCAAAGCAAAAAAATATGGTAAAAAACAAAATACTTATTCTGGAAAATTCTCGCCAGGCGTTAGTTGTTCTTCGTTCGTTGGCAAATGCAGGATTCGATACAGTCGTCGGCTACCGTGACGAAATTAGTGATAAATTTGTGTTGTCGTCCCGGTACACTAAAGAGACATGGCTTCATCCTGATCTCAATGAAGAAGAAAAATTTATAGAAGCTTTGACCGCTTTCTTAAAAAGAAGAGGCGATATTAAATATATTTTCCCGGTAGACAATGCCATCATCAGTCTACTTACTCGTAATTATGATCAGATAAGTTCAATCTGTGGAATCTTAATGGCAAGCCCGTTCGCAACTGAAATTTGCCTGGATAAGAGCAAAACGTACGAACTTGTATCTGGGCAAGGCATTCCCCAACCTGAAACAAGGATAGTCAGAAACTGTACAGAAATTAACTCTCAAATTGAGGATATAGGATACCCTTTTATTCTGAAACCCAGGACATCATCTAAGGGTCTTTATGGTAAAAAGTGCATTATTTTTCATACGCCTGATGAATTTAAAAATCATTTCCCGAAATGGCCGGAGGATCATTCAGACTTATTATTACAGAAAAAGGCACTGGGTTTTCGTTATAATTGTAATTTTACGGCAATCAACGGGAAGATAGTAAGTTACTTTGAAGCTAAAACACTTAGAACGGAAGATTATGATTACACTGGTTCAGCGGTAAATACTGTTTCAGTAAGGCCTTCAAATAAACGCAAACATTACTGTGAACTACTAACACATAAGCTTGATTATACAGGTATTGGTATTATTCAGTTTCTTGTAGATGAAGAAGATGGCAGTCTTTACTTTCTGGAATTCAACCCGAGGATGGGCGGAAGCCATGCATTGCCATATTACTGCGGTGTTGATTTTCCAAAACAGGCAATAGACGTTCACCAGTATTTGAGTGGAGAGATCGCATCACTACCACAATATTCAAAAGATTACCGGCTTGGCATACGCATCCATTGGTTGTTTGGGGATATTACCGGCATGTTAAAAGAGCTGACGAAAAAAGAGATTTCTATTTTACAGGGGATCGGCTGGATGTTTAGAATTATAATCACCATTTTCAGGGCTTCCCACCATATAACATGGTCATGGAAGGATCCGCTTCCTACCATAGTTCTCTATAAGCAAGAGTTCTTAAATATCGTTTTGAGGCGTATCGGTTTTAGATAAGCCACCTATACTAAAATTCAAAGCGTAAAAAGAGAAAGTGTAATAAATAAATATTCTAGCCAATTTCTATTAAATTATGCCTTCTTATACAACAAGATACCTTGCCGATGATGAATACAAGAAGTGGGACGCATTGGTATCGCAGTCACTGGCGTGTAATATATTTGACACTACACTCTGGCTTGATGCCTTGTCGTCCGTACTGAGTTGTAAAATCAAAATCTTAGGGGTATTTAATAAAGATGCTCTAATCGGCGGTGTGGCGTTTGAAGCTGTTGAAAAGTTTAGGCTGAAGATTGCCAACGTTCCGCCAATCAGTTATTTCAACAGTTGCCATTATATTCCTAGAGATACACAATATAAAGAGAGCCAGAGAAGGTACATTCTTGATATTTTTACATCAATAGCTGAAAGGTTACAACGTGATTTTCATTATGTGGTAATTGCTAATCATCCTGAATTAAAGGACATTAGAGGGTTTTTGTGGAAAGGTTGGAATCAAAACTTACTTTATTCTTACCGAACATATCTTGATAAGGTTGAGTTCTCTTTAATATCTAAACCTAAAAGGCTGCAGATAAAAAGAGCGCAAAAGAAACCAATTGTAATCGAAGTGCTCGAGGATGTGGCACCCGTATATGACGTCATAAAGCATACATACGCCAGGCAAGGTGTAACGTGTCCATTGGCTCTTGATGAAATGACTGGAATCTTTAAGAGAATAAGCAATAATATTGTAATTATTGCCGCAAAGGAAGAGAAGAATGAAGGCTATAAAGCAGTTGATATTTCTATTGTTGATTATAAGAAAAATTGCGTTTACGGTCTATTTAGTGGATTTATACCGGAAACTCCCGATCCTGGGATTAATTCTCTTTTGCAGTGGAAAGCAATAGAATATTACAAAGACAAAGGGTTCGACTTCTATGATTTTGGTCAGGCCGGAAGCCCGTCTAAGGCCAGTTTTAAAGGCCAATATGATGCTGATTTAGTACCGTTTTATCGTGTTTCAAAATCCAGTTTATCGTTTTCCATTGCCTGGCATCTTACCAAAGGCAGGATTATCCAGGTTCAATAGGAAATTCAGGAGGGAGTTATGGTATCCTGATTATATACGTTCTTTATTACCATACTCTTTCATTTTATGATAAAGACTTCTGATAAGAAGATATATTTTTGCGGTATAGGAATTTGGTATAAAGATATCAATCTCTTTTTTTTTCTTATCTGTCAATCGGACTTTATAATCCTCTGTTCCACGCAAGAAATCATACTCTGAACATCCGTTGTTTATTGCGTCTTCTATTACAAGGTTTGTCAGTATGTTCCCAACACGATCCTTGGACCATTCCGGATCCCATCCTCCTTGATAGTAAAAAAGTTTTTTATTATATTTGAATGTATACAATGTGGCCGCGTCCTTCCCCTGTATCTTGAGAAAGTACAGTCTCAGCATGTCGGTGTCCAGAAATATCCGTGCAATCTTTTTGTGAAATTTCCTGACGCTACTCTTAATAAAATTTCCTTTGTGTTTCACAACCATCCATCGTTTTTCATGTAGTTCGAACAGCTTTTCCATGGCACTGTCTATTCCACTTGGATCTTTCAAGATTATTAACTCAAAACCATCATATTTCTTGTGTAAATTACGCCTCTTTCTCTTTATCGTGTTTCTTGTGTTTCCGCTCAATGAAGAATAGTAGTCTTCGATTTGGGTTGGTAACGGTATATAAGGGCAAACCTGAGATATCTCTGATTGAAATGGTCTGTTTCTCATAACCTCTCTAAGTAATTTGTTGGTTAAAGAAGAGATGGGTATGTTGCTTAAGAGGCATAAGTCCCACTTGATTTCTTGAAACAGGTAATCGACTATTGCCTTAAGAACTTCTCTTTCTCTCTCTCTCTTTATGATGAAATCCAGATGGTCGGAGGAGATAGGCATGGTTCCCAGGAAGTGCATATATTTTAAGACTGTAATGCCGACTATCTTCTTCTTGTCCATACACAATGGTGCAATACCTATCAGGTCTCTGTTTTCGTCGTATACGGTCAGGATAAACAGGTATTTGTTTTTTTGGAAAGACTCCCACCACGTGTACATCCATTTCCAGGTAAGAAAAACAGTATCACTCCTGCTTTTTTTCAAGAGGATGGCCCAATCTTCTTTTAGTTCTGAAAACTCTTTTAGGGTATTGACTTTCTTGATAGATAGCATTGTTGGCGAAGTAGTTATTTAAAAAAGATAAGTTTGTGGTTTATAAAACTATTGAAAAAACTATTTGTCCCGGAATTTCAGATAGTACGGATGAATGAGTTCTGTGCAAACCGAGACGATTATAAATGAGCATGCTATAATGAACGAGAATCCGAAAAGAATTGTTAGTTTGGCAAACAGATCCCAGGGATATTCTATAAAGGTTGATGATGTCCATATTGCCAGGCATATACCGATTCCAAATACCAGCGGTAAAATGGTAGCTGAAAACATTGATAACAGTGACGTGCGAGGGGTTGCCTGTTTAATTATCCAAATGAGAATAGTTATAGGGGCGATATATCTGCTGCCAATTACTATAACCGTCATCGTTATTTGCTCGGCCAGAACTGAACCGAGGATAAAGCTATCTCGTAGTTCAAATATTTTTAAGTCGAATTCATTTCCGGGCAAAAGATATAGTGCCCAAATTACAAGTGTTACCATGCCCCCTTTTACAGCTACTGATGATTTTTCAGAAATAGACCTTACGGCTAGAAAAAGAGGGAAGGCCACTATATGTGATACGTGGTTGATAGTGCCTGATGTTCCAAGATAGAAGAAGACAACCCACAAGGCTAGCCATACATCGAACGTTTTCCGTGTTCGGTGGTTTACAAAAGCTAATACTATTAAACTTAAGAGCAGTAAAATAGCTTTCACTCCCACGTTGAAAGGAGCTGCAATTATTGCGATACACGGAAACGCTCCGACTATTCCATATCCGACAATGGATACTCTGTTTTTGTCCTGTCGTAATCTCCACAGGAGAAATATAATCCCGATGAATAGGGCCATTAATGACAAAGCCCACCGGTCAGGTATGGTTATGGGATGGTAAACATGGTAGAAGGTCAGTCGTCTTATAGCCATACCGGCTAATATTGCAAAGAAAATTATCAGCCAGGATGAGTGGCGTGTTGCTCCCCATGAGAATAAAGGTATACATACAACCGCCCAGTTTAGAGGATGATAAGGATTAGTTACTATGAAAACTATTGAAAATATGAGTATTAAAAAAAACGGTAGAGAAACGCTTTCTGAATAGATCTTTTCTTTTTTGGTAATTTTACCGTAATAGATTGGTAAGATTACCATGAGAATTAAGGCCAGACCAATTTTTATGGGATTATCGAAAATATTGTTGGCACTGAACGGAAAGTGATTAGACGCATAGCTTAAAACTCCAAAATACAATTCAATACATGTCAATATGCAGAGACAGCATAGCCACAAAATAACATATTTGATCTTAGAGTTTATTGTTTCTGAGTAGTCGCTACTGGAAAGAGCGACAAAAGCAAAGAGTGTTATAGAACAAAGGGTTGCTAATACAATAAGTATGCATAAGGCAGGTGAACTCTCTCTTCCCATTTTAGTGAGACGGATCTTACGGAGTTCATCTAGATTTGATATACTGGAGTCACCAACAATTTTTTCAGAAAATTTATTTATCAATATAGAACGATTTTCAGGAGATAATGAAAGTAAATCAAGGGCCGGTAATGCGGGAGACGCATAAAATGGGGAAACACCGGCTAAAATAGAGAGAGTAGGTGCCCAATCGATCTGGAGAATTTCTTTCGGTCCGCCTTTGTTAATCCCGGGACCTGAAAGGACAAATGGGGTATCTATAACAAATTCAGTGCGGTCTACGTGAAAGCCGTTGGTATCTATGCCATGTTCCGCAGTAATCAATACTATATCATTATCAGTAGTTAATTCTACAAGTTGACTCACATAGTTATCAAGTAGTTTGAGAGTTGGTAAATAGTTGGGTGAACGTGGCGTTTCAAGGTGCCCGATAAAGTCCATTGTGACAAATTGGGCCACTGCAAGATCCCAATGCTCATTTTTCAGAAAATCATAGGTTTTATCAAAAGTATATTTAGCGTCTTCCAGGTACTGGCTAAAGAGAAAGCCTTTGGGTGTAAATGCGGACATATCAGTGTCTAGGCCATAAGCACCACGTAGGCAATCAGAACTGAAAATTACCGCACGCTTTCCTTGCTGAGTTACACGTCTGAACAGATTGTCATAAGCAGACCGTTTTACTGATGAAGCTGAAAAATCATCAATAATAGTAAAAGGGCTTGATATTGCACCTGCGAATATTGCGTGATCTCCTGCAACGGACAAGGGTGTTGATATTACCCTGGAAATACCCCAGGCGGCTTTCTCTCTGAGACTGGAAATGAATGGCATATCTTCACTGAACATGGAATCCTTACGTGTAGAATCCAGGAGTATCACTAGCATTCGTCTATTCGATTTAAACAGATGTGGCGGATTGTCTGTCTTGCGAGTCCCTAATTCCGTTTTAACCGATAACAGTTTGAAGCTGATATAACCTGCAGTGGTAAAGAAAATAAATAGTGCAAGCAGGAACAAGATGGATTTTGAATAGTTAGTCGATGTGTATCTGTTTGTGAGTGGTAATTTCAATTTTAATCTTTTAAAGATTATTTGGTAAAGAATGGTTTGCTGCACTTGCTAGTAGGGTATAGGGATAATGATAGTATTACAACCGGTAAAAAACAATATTTTTTTCTCGTCTTGGTTTCAATTGATTTTAACATTTTTAATTGACGGATGTTCTCCTCCGACCTAAAATAACCTCTGTTCATGATCCTGCCTCCAAAACCGCTCAAGGTGAAACATCATATGTGAGTGGATCGAAAGGAATAATAACTTTTGTCCTGAAGTTTCTATAAATAGATTTCTCACCAGAAAGCTTCTAAAGATTCAGAGTGCCTTCAAGAATGTGGCCTCTACACAAATCTCAATAAGAATAGTTGTTCTAAATTATGAAAAAAGATAGAATCATCTTTTCAGGTACGATTCTGCTTGGTATGATCTTGGCTTTAGCTGGATTTATCATTCCACCGGATAAAATTGTGCCAATTATAGGTAAGTACTATGCGCACACAGAACTGGATGATGCTATAAGAGGGGTATACATTCAGAAAATAAGAGTGTTGGAAATAGATATTATTATCATCGGTATTATCATTTCAGGCGCCGCATTCAAGCTCTCTTACCTGATGGAAAAATTGTCGAAATTAGTAGATTATATAAAGACGGAGAATAAACGAATAGCAAAGACCTTGATTATTCTTGTTTCTATCTATTTTCTGTTTTCCGGTCTGGTTACGTTCGCGCCGGAGATACTGAGCATGCAATACAATATTTTGTATAAAAGCGGCCTGACCGATGAAGAAAAAAGAGGGATGGTTGAGGGAGAGTTTTATGGATTTGTCAGGAGGTGCAGGCAATTAATTCCTGCGGACGCGCATGTGCTTTTACTTGACAACACAAAACACAAACACGGTGTCACCAGCTACTATCTTTACCCGCGAAAACTTTACTTCAACCCATCAGATATTACTACTATTGATGGGATTAATCTTGATTGGATCAAAGAGAACAATATCACATGGTACGTTAATTATGCTCCTGTCAACTTTGATCTTAATCATGCAGAGATAGGAGCACTAAAGTATTAGTCTACTCAAATTGGAAGGATGGTATGAAGAATAGACTTCTGGTTGAGTATAATAAGATAACTGGGCATTCCCCCATTTATCAAATCTTTTTATTAGTTCCAAAACGACGTCCTTATTACCTAATGCATGATTGTTTTTTTCCAGTGGATCGGTATCTAAATTATAGAGGTCCAACCTTCCCCTCCCCCCCGGATAGCTTCGCAGCAATTTTCATTGCCAGCGTCCTTGATTGTGAGTTTTTGTGGGTTGTCCAGGTAAGTGATAAAACTCAAATGTTAAGGACAAGATTGGAGAATGAAAAAGAGGTAAACAATACTGGAATATAGTTTTTCTTTTAATTAGAAAGAGTGACTGCCAGCCTGGAACAGTTATGCCTTTATACTGGAAGTGGTGGATAGCCTACCTGCATCGTTCAGGCGAGTACACACCCTACCTGAGAAATAATAGAATGTTATGTTAATAGTTAAACTGCTTCTTTCAATCCTGGTAATTTACCTTATAGGGTTTGCTGCCCTCAAGTATGTTTTGCCGGATGTAAGGCGGCACATATTGGGAAAACTGGCTTTGTCTTTTGGCCTGGGTACCGGCGTAATCTCCCTGGTCATGGTCTTAATGTTTCACGCGAGAATTGAGGTTGACCGTACTAATTTATTTTTATTCTTTGCGCCTGTTTTGATCGGTTTTTTCTACGCGGAGGGTAAGCTGAAACTCAGACGAAACATGTCGCAAGCAGATATTCACTTCTTCACTCCTTTTCTCCCAAAAGATATTAATCTTTTAGAGATATTTTTAATCGTAATAATTGTGGTGAGTGTTGGGCTGGTCTCCTTTCAGGCCCTGTTCAAGCCGATGTTTACCTATGATGCGATGTCGATATGGGCATTAAAGGCAAAAATTTTTTTTAAGGAGCAGACGATTTTTACAGATGATTTTTATAATCCAGATCGTCTGCATTATCATCCGAAATATCCGTTATTGATACCATTAGTAGAAAACTGGATTTATCATTGTCTGGGATCTGTTAATGACAAATTAGTAAAGATAATCTTTCCTCTCTTTTATATTTCACTGATATCGATGTTTTATACTACACAGAGAAGATTTTTTTCACGACAGTACTCATTGATTTTCACTGCGTTATTAGCAACGATTCCTGCCTTTGTCCGCTCGGATAAAGGTGGTGCCGCTTTTTCAGGCAACGCGGACATACCACTGGCATTTTTTTATACAACCGGTGTAATTTACCTGTTCTGTTGGATGAAAGAGAGAAAGAGAGAAGATTTATTTGTTAGCGCCGTTTTCTCAGGTCTGGCAATATTTACAAAAAATGAAGGGTTGGGCCTTTTTGCCATTACTGTTTTTTGCTTATCTCTTTTTATTTTTTTCAATTCTAAGAAGGGTATTGTCAGGCAAAATATTACATCTTTTTCGGCATACATTATAATACCAATGTTAATCGCATTGCCATGGTTAATTCTTTCAATGGGAATGCCCATATTTGTAGAGGAAGAGAACTATTCCGGATATCTCAATTTGGGCACTATTATTGGTAATGTTTCCAGGATACCGGTGATTTTATCATCGTTTTTTCTTGAGCTTATGGATATCAGGCGCTGGAATATTTTCTGGGTACTGTTTGGTGTAGCAGTGATTGGCAGTTTTAAATTTATCTTAAAATCTTCAGTGAAATACATTTTTTTAATACTGATACTTGATTTTTGCCTGTTTGTGCTGGTTTATATCATTACCCCCTGGGATCTCAAAGAGCTTATCCCATGCAGTATGACACGGCTCGTCATTCAGATAACTCCAATAGCGGTTTTCATTACTTCTCTACAGATAAGTATGATCCTGGATTACAGAAATGGCAGATTCTAATACATTTAAAAACTTGACTGTGGTTTTATTGAATTGAGGGATTGTAAATTGCTTTATATTGTGTATTATTTAATGTCAGTATAGCTGATCAGAAAAACTTTGAAATTAGTCGTATGTGATGACAGCCGGAAAGAAAATTATTGTAGTAGCCTTAGGTGGTAATGCGCTTGTACAGGAGGGTGAAAAAGGTACAATAGGGGAGCAGTTTGCAAATACACGGAAAAGTATTACAGGAATAGTCCAATGCATAAAAAAGGGATTTGAGGTCGTAATTACACATGGCAACGGGCCTCAAGTAGGCAATATGCTGTTAAGAACAGAGCTGAGCCGGGACAAGGTACCGGAGCTTCCTCTGGGAATATGTGTCGCAGATACAGAAGGTGCGATTGGATATATGATCCAGCAGACAATGGTCAACGGCCTGCTGAAAGAGCAAATAAATAAGTGTGTCGTTACTGTTTTAACTCAAGTGATAGTTGATAAGGATGATAGCGCTTTCAGGAATCCGAGCAAGCCGATAGGTTCATTTTTTACCGCTGATGAAGCAGGGGAAATTATTAATGAGAAGGGCTGGGCGATGGTTGAAGATAGCCATAGAGGTTACAGAAGAGTAGTTGCCTCTCCCATGCCTGTCAAAATTGTGGAGAGAGAGTCGATTAAAAAGCTCTTAGTATCTGGTGAAGTTGTTATTGCCGCAGGCGGCGGGGGAATACCGGTGATTGTGGAAGAAGATGGGTCTCTGGAGGGCGCAGATGTTGTCGTAGATAAGGATCTTGCTTCGAGTATCTTGGCATTGGACATAAAGGCTGATTACCTGATGATGCTTACAGGTGTTGAAAATGTTTGTCTGGATTATGGCGGATCTGATCAAAAACCACTTGGATCCATTACTGTTGAAGAGGCGGAAAGATATATGGCTGAAGGACACTTTCCTCCCGGTAGTATGGGGCCGAAGATCCAGGCTGCTATAAACTTCTTAAAAGGTGGTGGCGAATCTGCTTTTATTACTGCTATAGACAAGGTATGGGAAGCAATTGCTGGTAAAACAGGTACAAGGATAGTTCCGTAGTGATGCGGAGAAGAAACTTTTAGAAGTAAACGACAGCAGTGTGTGGCTGGCAATGCATAAATAGCACACGTTAAGTGGTTTACAGGGAATAATATATGACAGTTGAGACAAATGAACATTACAAATCCGGATTTGTAACTATATGGGGACGGCCAAATGTAGGCAAGTCAACACTTCTTAATAGGCTTGTTGGTGAAAAGGTAGCTATTGTCACGCCAAGGCCGCAAACTACACGTAATAGAATTTCGGGGATTTGTGAGACGGAAGAGGGGCAGCTTGTATTCCTTGATACACCGGGAATATTGAAACCAAAGCAGAAACTGGATGAATATCTGGTGAAGTCTGCACGCTCCTGCCTTAGAGATGCTGATGTCGTCTTATTCGTTGTAGATGGTACCACGCCTCCGCACAGTGATGATAAACGTGCTGCAAAACTGATACGCAACGTTAATAAGGACATCTTGCTGGTAATCAATAAATTGGATATTGCAGATATACCAAATCTTGATGCTATTATTGCAGAATATAAAAAGCTTGGGAATTATATAGGTGGTGTTGCCGTTTCTGCTATAACGCAAATTAATATTCCAATATTGATTAAAAAAATATTTGAACTAATGCCGGAGAACCCTGCTTACTATCCGGAAGGTACCGTAACGGATCAGCAGGACAAGCTGGCAATTGCAGAGCTTGTCCGGGAACAGGTACTGTTATCTGTAAGGCAGGAAATACCGCATGGTGTGGCGGTGGTGGTAAATGAGTTTGTGCCAAGAAGCGACGAACTTGATTATATATCTGCAAATGTATATGTGGAAAAGCAACGCCATAAATTGATTGTTGTCGGTGGGAACGGGCAAATGCTGAAAGAGATAGGAAGAAAGTCACGGGAAGGTATCCAGGAACTTTTAGGCAAAAAGGTTTATCTGGATCTCTGGGTCAAAGTCAGCGAAAATTGGAGAAAAGATGAAGCTGCACTAGACCGTTTTGGATATAAGTAAAGCATTGAAAAATCAAGGAAAAAGGAGATGGATTATGTATTTTCAGGTCAGGGTTTTATCTACTGCATGTTTGGCATTGTTTATTGTGGTTAACGTATTTGCAAGTAACAATGATATGGACATGCAGAGTAGATCATTTATAAGACAGGTTGTTGGTTCGCCACTAATAAGCTTGCCAAATGGCCAGGTGCCGTTTGATGGCATTCTGACTGGTGGTCAACCGACCTTTGATCAGATAAAACAGGCTGCTGAGACAGGATTTAAAACCGTCGTTAATCTCAGGACTGACAATGAGTTGCCTGACCCTGCGCAGGAAAGATCCTGGGTTGAAGATCCCGGAATGCAGTATATCCACATTCCTGTAGTCGTAACAGGGGGGCTCACACCGCAAAATGCCAAAGTGCTTGCGGGGGTACTTTCTAAGTCTGAAAACTATCCAATGATAGTCCACTGTAAAAGTGGGGAACGTGTCGGTGCACTGTTTGCGCTTAAGGCATTTCACATTGATGAAAAGGAGATAGAAGAGGCACTTGCAATTGGTGAGAGGGCGGGGATGGTTAGGCTTGCCCCTACTGTCAGGAAAATATTAGAGAACTATTAAATTTTTTCAAAGCCTATTTCATCACCCTTAACCGAAGTTAGACAGGCAAAAGTTGTAACTCTAATGATTACAACTTATTATAATTTTTTTTAACGAGAAGCCTACCAGGAAAGTTTAAAGAGAAAACTATAACTTTGGCAGTAATCACTTCTTTTCTTCACTCTTCCGTGTAAAGACCTTGCCATAGAGAAATCCGGCGGCAATCGCCCCGGATACTGGCCCTAACCACCAGACATAATGGTAATTGAAATGACCGGAAACTACTGCAGGGCCAAAAACACGCATCGGATTAAGTGCGCCTCCGCTGAACGGTGTGCTGACAAACACACCAAACGAGTATACTAAACCAATTGCGACTCCGGCAAGAACCTTTGATGTTCTTCTGTCAACAGCAGTTGCATATATGGTAAATACAAACAGGAAGGCGGCTATACACTCTATTAATGCCGCCTTCCAGAATACAACTCCTTCTCCCAACGTGCACGTACCTAAGTAAACCGTATTAACAGCATCCGGAAATAGTATTTTTAAAAAAAATGCTGCCATTACCGCGCCCGTCATTTGAGACATTATATAGTAGGCGGCGGTGCCGGCATACATCCTCCCTGTTGCCCAGTAAGAGATCGTTACTGCCGGGTTTATGTGAGAACCTGAAACGTAACTTGTTGCGTATACAACAGCGACTATCACAACGCCAAATGCAGTTATCACCCACACCGGAACAGCCCCCTGCCCTCCTGTCATCTTTACGGAATGCTCTGCGCATATTGCCCCGGCGCCTATGAAGACAATCAAAAGCGTTCCTAATATTTCGGCTATATATTTACTGTATCTATTCATTTATGATAATCAATGCTCATCAAGTAGATGCCCTAACTTCTCTTTCTTGGTACGTAAATACTGTTCATTATCCTCCTGTGGTGGAATAACGATGGGGACACGCTCTGTAATTTCCAGGCCATAACCAGCCAAAGCAGCAAACTTTTTAGGATTATTTGACAAAAGCTTCATCTTCGTCACTCCTAAATCCCTGAGTATCTGTGCGCCTATCCCGTAATCACGTTTATCCGCACCGAAGCCGAGTTTCTTATTTGCCTCAACAGTGTCTAGTCCCGTCTCCTGCAATGCGTAAGCGTGCAACTTGCTTTCAAGTCCAATCCCTCTGCCTTCCTGTCGCATGTAGAGTAAAATGCCCTTGCCCTCTTTTTGAATTATACTTAATGCGCTGTGGAGCTGCTCTCCGCAATCACACCTCAAAGAGCCAAAGATATCGCCGGTTAAACATTCGTCGTGCACCCGTATTAATACAGGATCTGTCTGGATCGGGGCAGACGTATTATCCATACTGCCAATATTCCCAAGGCATAAAGCCAGATGCAGATATTCATCAGTAAACGAACGATAAAGGTGTAGAACAAATTTTCCGTATTTTGTCGGAATATTAACAGAAACGCGTTTCTCTATCAATCGCTCCTGCTCATGGCGGTATTTAATGATATCCGCAATGGTGCACATCTTCATCTCATGTTTTTCCGCAAACTTTAAAAGCTCCGGAAGTTTTGACATAGTCCCATCTTCATTCATGAGTTCACATATTACGGCCGAAGGATGCATACCTGCCATGCGTGCTAAATCTACGGCCCCTTCAGTATGGCCAGCACGCACCAGAACCCCTCCCTTCTTAGCCATGAGCGGAAAAACGTGTCCAGGCCGGTCAAGATCAGAGGGAACACAATCATCGCTTATCGCCTTTAATATGGTTGTTGTTCTATCCTTGGTGGATACACCTGTAGTTATGCCTTCTTTCGCATCTATCGTTACCGTAAACGGAGTCTGGAAACCTGAAGTATTATTCTCTACCATATGAGTCAATCCGATCTGTTTTGCATGTTCCTCTGATATCGTCAAACATATTATTCCCCTCGCATGCGACAACATAAAATTTATGATATCAGGTGTAATTGTTTCTGCAATGATCGTCAAGTCTCCCTCATTTTCGCGACCCTCATCATCAACAACAATAACCATTTTGCCCTGTTTCAGGTCTTCAATAACCTCTGTAATTGTGTTAAACATAATCCAAGCCTTCCTTAATAATTATTTATAATTGCCTAACGCATAAATAGGTATAGTTTACCGCTGACAGTAAAGTAACAGCGACAACCACACACCACAGAACTGCAAGGGTGTTCACAGAGATGTGGTTTCCAAGCAACACCGCAATAATCGCCATGAGCTGCAAAAAGGTAGTCAGCTTTCCCAATTTATTAGGCTGCCATTTAATTTTACGCTTTATCGAAACAAAGACCGCTAACATACCAAGAGAAAAAAACATTTCCCTGCTTACAATTACAACCAGTACCCAAACAGGGAATCTTGGCCCAGACCATAGTTTATCTGAAGAAAGCAAAAAACAGGCAATTAGTAAAAGGAGTTTGTCCGCAGTTGGGTCAAGATATTTACCAAAAGTTGTTATTTGCCCTCTTTTACGTGCAAGATATCCATCTAAAACATCACTTAAGCCAATTGCGACTAACACACCTAATGCTATATATCTGTAAAAGTTATGATGTTGAACCTGAATTAAGCAGATTACAAAAGGAGGGATAAAGCATATTCTGGCAAAGCTGATCAAATTGGGCAGCGTCAGACATTTGTTCACTGCGTGCATAGATTTTCCCTTGTTATTTCGTAGACTTATGCACTCGTTTCTCAATTTACATCAATAAAAAAACAGTCATTTTTTACCTAAGTACTTTCCTACGTACTAAGTTATGATAACAGACGCATAAATGCTGTCAAGTGAAAAAATACTCCATCTTGACAGTTAAGTTTGTAACGAGTATTATTTAAAAAAATTCTATTTTTACCCTTATAGATTAAATAATTTTCGTAATAATGAAAACAAAAAAGGCCATTTTAGCCCTATCTGATGGAAAAATTTTTGAAGGAATCTCCTTTGGCTCCGAAGGAGAAACATCAGGCGAAATCGTATTTAACACCAGTATCACAGGATATCAGGAGATACTTACAGACCCTTCTTATAAGGGCCAGATCGTAAACATGACGTATCCATTGATAGGCAACTATGGTATCTGCGAAGAAGACCACGAGTCCAGACAGCCATATGCAGAGGCACTTATCATAAAAGAGCTTAGTCCATTCCCCAGTAATTGGCGCTCAAATGTAAGCTTGGACGAGTTCATGAAAAACAGAGGAATTATGGGTATTCAGGGGATAGACACAAGGGCCCTGACAAGACATATAAGAGATTACGGTGAACAGGTTGGTATAATATCTACTATAGACGCAGACCATCAAAGCCTTATTTCGAAAGCGAGTGAATTGCCCGGACTTGAGGGCAAAGACCTGGTTAAAGAGGTTTCGTGCCAAAAACCTTACAGTTGGGAAGAAGCCGAAATAGAGATCAACACGGCAAGTAAAAGTGCCCATGATCAACCGGAACATAGTAAACAGTATAAAGTGATAGTCTACGATTGTGGTGTTAAATATAATATCCTGAGAAAGTTGAGAAATCACAATTGTGATGTAACCGTGGTACCGGCTTCTACCAGCGCAAAGGAAGTGCTGTCAATGAGCCCTGACGGTATTGTTGTCTCAAACGGTCCCGGAGACCCCGCCGCAGTACCGTACATGGTTGAAAATATAACCGATATAATAGGTAAAAAACCCGTTATGGGCATTTGCCTCGGGAATCAAATTATAGCTCAGGCATTGGGATACAAAACATTTAAGTTAAAGTTCGGACACCATGGAGGCAATCAGCCTGTCATGGATTTGAGAACAAAAAAAGTGGCAATTACATCTCAGAATCACTGTTTTGCTATCGATGGAGAATCATTAAACAATGGACAGAGTTGCAAATTTGGTAAAGTAGAAATATCTCACATAAATCTTAATGATGAATCCATAGAAGGATTGAGATGCGTGGATGTGCCGGCGTTTGCCGTTCAGTATCATCCTGAGGCATCACCAGGGCCTCATGATTCAAGTTATATTTTTAATGAATTCATCGAAATGATAGCAAGTTTTCAATAGCAAGGTAAACCGATTGATCAGGTTTTAATAATATGCCGAAAAGAACTGATATTAAAAAAATACTCATTATTGGCTCAGGTCCAATCGTAATAGGACAGGCGTGTGAATTCGATTACTCAGGTACTCAAGCATGCAGAGCACTGAGAGAAGAAGGCTACAACATAGTCCTGGTAAACAGTAATCCTGCTACGATCATGACTGATCCTGACGTCGCAGACAGTACGTACATCGAACCGATGACGACCGAAATATTAGCAAAAATCATTGAAAAAGAGAGGCCCGACGCCCTGCTTCCAACATTGGGAGGACAAACAGGACTGAACCTTTCCGTTAGTCTGGCCGAAGAGGGCATTCTTGACAAATATAATGTAGAGCTGATAGGTGCTAAACTGGAAGCTATAAACAAGGCTGAAAACAGAAAACAGTTTAAAGAGGCTATGAGCAACATAGGCATTAAGGTTCCGGCAAGCGGCAATGCAAAATCACTTGAAGATGCAAAGGCGATTGCGAAAGAGATAAAGTTCCCTGTTATTATTCGACCATCTTTTACGATGGGGGGTATCGGCGGTAACGTTGCTTACAACATAGAAGAATTAGAAGAGTACGTTAACTTCGCACTGGAAGCAAGTCCAGTTCATGAAGTACTCATAGAGAGATCTGTTCTGGGATGGAAAGAATACGAACTGGAAGTAATGAGAGACCGCAAAGATAATGTTGTAATAATCTGTTCCATAGAAAATCTTGATCCCATGGGTGTTCATACCGGCGACAGCATAACCGTGGCCCCGGCGCAGACACTTACTGATAAGGAATATCAGATAATGAGAGATGCGGCAATCAAGATAATTCGAGAGATCGGGGTTGAAACAGGGGGGTCTAATGTCCAATTTGCAATAAATCCGTCTGATGGTGAATTAATTGCAATCGAAATGAACCCAAGGGTTTCAAGAAGTTCCGCCCTGGCTTCCAAGGCAACTGGCTTCCCAATCGCAAAGATAGCAGCGAAACTGGCGGTAGGTTACACGCTTGATGAGATACCAAATGATATTACACGTTATACACCGGCCTCTTTTGAACCTTCTATTGATTATTGTGTAGTAAAAATTCCAAAATTCAACTTCGAAAAATTCCCTGATGCAGATCAAACGCTCACTACCCACATGAAGTCAGTTGGCGAAGTAATGGCCATAGGACGTACGTTTAAAGAGTCTCTGGGCAAAGCAATAAGATCTCTGGAAATAAACCGTTACGGATTATGCGAACATCATAGTAAAGCCGTTCTGAACGATTCGGAGAAAAAAGAGTTTATAAAGAAGCATCTGTTAAGTCCCTCGTGGGATAGAATATGGTCTGTTGTAGACGGCTTTCGTATAGGAATGACCATTGATGAGATTCATGAAATTACCCGAATCGACAAATGGTTTCTGTATAACTTAAAACAGATCCTTGAGCTGGAAGAAGAGATTAAAGACCAGCATAAATCAAGAGACATATCAACCACTTCAGTAGGTAATACTGAAACTATTAACAATGAACCTCTGATAGATTCTGCTCTTTTAAAGAAGGCAAAACAATATGGCATCTCAGATATTCGGTTGGCAAACTTGCTAGACACAAGTGAGTCTGATATTCGAAACTGCCGATGGGAGAACGGGATCCGCCCTGTGTTTAAGGTGGTGGATACGTGTGCGGCAGAATTTCGAGCATACACTCCTTATTTATATTCAACGTACGAGGCCGAATGTGAAGCTGCCCCTACATCAAAGAAGAAAATAATTATCTTGGGAAGCGGTCCTAATCGTATTGGACAGGGTATCGAATTTGACTACTGTTGTGTGCATGGAGTATTGGCATTAAAAGAGATGGGATTTGAGACAATCATGGTTAATTGTAATCCGGAGACCGTAAGTACAGATTACGATATATCTGATAGATTATATTTCGAACCCCTTACTTTTGAGGATGTGATTGAAATAGTTGAAAAAGAAAAACCGGTAGGCGTTATTGTGCAATTTGGAGGACAAACCCCTTTGAAACTGGCAGTACCGTTGTATAATGCAGGTGTCAAGATCCTTGGCACATCACCAGATAGTATTGACATGGCGGAAAATCGCGAAAGGTTCGCGGAGCTTCTGTCCAAGCTTGATCTTCTGCAGCCTGAAAATGGAAACGCAAGATCATTTACAGAAGCTGAAAAAATTGCAGCGTCAATAGGTTATCCGGTGTTGATTAGGCCCTCATATGTTTTGGGCGGCAGAGCCATGAGGGTCGTTTTTGATAAAAACGAACTTGAAGAGTATATGACGCATGCTGTTGACGTTTCTCCTGAACATCCGGTTTTAATAGATAAATTTCTGGAGGGGGCAATTGAGATAGACGTTGATGCCGTGTGTGACGGTGAAGAGGTCTTTGTTGGCGGTGTCATGGAGCATATAGAAGAGGCCGGCGTACATTCAGGGGATAGCGCGTGTTCCTTGCCCCCTTATTCTATTGAAGAGGATGTTATTGAAAAGATAAAATCCCAGACGAAGGCACTGGCTTTAGAAATGAAAGTCCTTGGTATTATTAATATTCAATTTGCCGTAAAAGACAACGTTGTGTATGTCCTGGAAGTAAATCCACGTGGATCAAGAACAATACCGTTTGTCAGCAAGGCTATTGGCATACCACTTGCTAAAATAGCATCTCAGGTTATTGCAGGACGCAAACTAAAGGAGTTGAATATATGCAATAATAGGAAAGGCCGACATGTTGCCGTTAAGGAAGCGGTTTTCCCATTTGTTAGATTTCATGGCACCGATACCATCCTCGGACCGGAGATGAAATCAACTGGTGAAGTTATGGGAATTGATACTGATTTCGGGAAAGCGTTTGCCAAAGCACAGATGGCTGTAGATGGAGGAATTCCTCTGTCTGGTACAGTTTTTATAAGCGTCAGGGACAAAGATAAAGCTCCTATAGCAGATATCGCCCGCAAACTTCATAATTTAGGTTTTAAAATTTTTGCTACCAAAGAAACTGCAAAGGCAATCTCAGAAAAAGGCACTCCAGTCACCACCGTCCTTAAAGAACATGAGGGACGTCCTAACGTGATAGATCATCTGAAAAATAATGATATTCAAATGGTAATTAATACGGCCGAAGGAAAGCTTTCACAAAAAAATTCTTACAATATACGACGGAACGCAGTTGTGTCCGGCATCCCTTACTTTACAACTGTTCCAGGAGCTATCGCTGCAGAGAGTGCTATCAGATCAGTTTTAAGTGGGGAGCTCGACGTCAAGCCGATTCAAGAATACTACATGGAATGAACTCTTAACCTCGCATCATATATTGGGTGCCAAATAATAAATGCATATCATATATCTGTAATAGTTTGTCCGAAACTTACCTCATACTTGTAATTTTACCATGTCAGACTAAATAGCCAGACTTCTGATTTGGGTTGACACCATTTTTTAAATTTGGTTTAATTTAGTTTTTCAATTTTTTAAATAACCTACCCCGCAGCAAGCTGACGGGGTATTAATCCGAATATTATTTTCCATTCGCAGCAAGCTGCAGGGAATTAAACCCAGAGAGATTAAATCATATAAATGAGTATTTTTACAAAGTTATTTGGCACTGCCAGCGACCGGATTTTAAAAAGTCTGAAGCCGACAGTAGAACACATAAATTCACTTGAAAGCGATTTGCAGGCGTTAACCGACGCAGAAGTCAGACAAAAGACTGATACGTTCAGGGAACGACTTGCTGCCGGAGAGACACTGGATGATCTCTTGCCAGAGGCTTTTGCCGTTGCCAGAGAAGCTAGCAGAAGGGTGTTACTAGTGCCCAATGCAGACAGCCCGGACAAAACCATGAGGCATTTTGATGTTCAGCTGATTGGAGGAATTGTATTACACAGAGGAAACATTGCAGAGATGACAACTGGTGAAGGTAAAACACTTGTCGCAACATTACCGGCTTATCTCAATGCCCTTGGAGGCAAAGGCGTTCACGTCGTTACCGTAAATGACTACCTCGCCAATAGAGATATGAATTGGATGTTACCAATGTATGAATTCCTCGGCCTTTCAGCGGGCGCAATACAAAGCAATCAGAGCTACGATGATAAAAAGGCCGCTTACAAAGCAGATATCACTTATGGCACCAATAATGAGTTTGGTTTTGATTACCTACGGGATAATATGAGAGTGCACATTGAAGAACAGGTGCAGGGAACATTAAACTATGCTATTGTTGACGAGGTAGACAGTATCCTGATCGACGAAGCGAGGACACCCCTTATAATCTCAGGGCCATCTGACGAATCCACGGAGAAATACTATACCGCTGACAAAATTGCCAGGAAGTTGAAACGAGACAAACATTTTGAAGTAAAAGAAAAAGAAAAGGGTGTCAATTTAACTGATGAAGGAATTGGTTTTGTAGAAAAAGAACTTGGCGTCGACAGTATATATTCTGATATCCATATGGATTGGCCTCACTACATAGAACAGGGTCTACGTGCTCATTCGCTGTTTATGATAGATACCGATTATGTTGTCCAAGGTAAAGATGTGGTCATCGTTGACGAATTTACTGGAAGGTTGATGGAAGGCAGAATGTGGAGTGATGGGCTTCACCAGGCAATTCAGGCAAAAGAACATTTAAAGATAAAAGAAGAGAGTCAGACACTTGCAACAATAACACTTCAGAATTTTTACCGTCTCTATAACAAGCTTTCAGGGATGACTGGTACGGCTTTTACGGAAGCGGCTGAATTTGCCAAAATATACGGATTGGGAGTGGATGTTATACCAACAAACAAGCCTTTACAGCGACAACACTATCCGGATCGAATATATGGCACGGGAAAAGAAAAAGAGAATGCTACAATCGAAGAGATAGTTGAAGTACATGAAAAAGGCCAACCGATACTGGTAGGAACCATTTCAATAGAAAAGTCTGAAATGTTCAGTAATGCACTCAGAAGGCGTGGCATAGAACACGAAGTCCTCAACGCGAAAAATCATGAACGGGAAGCCGCAATAATTGCAAAGGCAGGGCAAAGAGGAAATGTTACAATCGCAACAAATATGGCCGGAAGGGGAACAGACATTGTCCTGGGCGAAGGAGTGGTAGAGTTGGGCGGCCTCCATGTAATAGGGACTGAAAGGCATGAAGCACGGCGTATTGACAATCAATTGCGAGGTCGTACCGGACGCCAGGGAGATCCAGGTTCATCACGATTCTACGTCTCACTCGAAGATGACTTAATGCGTATTTTTGCGCCAGAGAGAGTAGGAGGTATACTAAGAAAGTTTGGTATGACTGATGGCATGGCAATAGAGCACTCCATGGTATCCAAGTCTATCGAAAGGGCACAAAAAAAGGTTGAACAGCATAATTTTGAAATACGTAAAAACCTTCTTGAGTATGACGAGGTGATGGACGAACAAAGAAAAACTATTTACACGTGGCGACAAAGGGTTCTTGCTCAGGAAGCCATCCGAGAAGATCTGCTTAAAATGATTGAAGAGAGCATCGTGGAAACTGTAGATTATTATATCGATCCAAAATTACACACTGACGAATGGGATGTGGATGGTCTGCTTGACTGGTATAAACAGAAATTCGATATATTAATTGACCTAAAAAAACACAATATAGAAACAAAGGGAAATATTGAAGACCTGTTGCTTGATACTGCCTGTGAAGCTTATGGAGAGAAAGAGAATGAAATCGGTGCAGAAGAACTTAGAAAAGTAGAGCAAATTCTCTTACTTGAAAAAGTTGATACTAAGTGGAAAGATCATCTCTATGCAATGGATCACTTGAAATCAGGTATAGGGCTGAGAGGTTACGCACAAGTTGATCCAAAGATAGAATACAAACGTGAAGCACTGATAATGTTCGAAAGTATGATGTCATCTATCAGGGAAGAAGTTACGGATCTTATATTTAAGTTACGGGTCAGGCCGGAAACAATTGATAGTAAAGGTGTATATAATGCTGACAACTTTGTCTACCAGGACTCTCAAAATACCATGCCTGAAATTCCAGTCCAAAATAGGGGAAGGGATGAGGCGATGACAACCAATAGTGGCCAAGCTAAACAGCGGCCGGAACCAATTCGTACCGGTGTTAAAGTTGGCAGAAATCAACCTTGCCCATGCGGAAGCGGAAAAAAACATAAACAATGCTGTGGCAAAAATGGATAAGCCGGTAACGGCACCAGCGTTAGTACCATAATCTTTACATTAATTATTATTCAAATATCAATGAACGCAACAAGATGCCATTAATCTTTGATTCAATTTATCTAACCGCATCTTTATTAGGCTCACCATATTTATTATTCAAAATATTAACAAGCAAGCGATATCGTTCGGGGTTGAATCAAAGATTTGGGATAATAACGGAAAGGCGGAGCAACAAGCCAGGTATATGGGTACACGGAGCATCTGTGGGAGAAGTAATTACTGCAAAAAGTATTGTAGAGAGGATTGAAGAGGAATTCCCTGAATGGGAGACCTTTATCTCTACGACGACAAATACAGGATTCTCAGTCGCTGAAAGGGTTTTTCCTGATAAGACGGTTTTCTTTTTCCCTATAGATCTGAGCAGAATAACAAAGAAAGTCCTTTTAAGAAAAAAGCCTGGCTTTATCCTCCTGATAGAACTTGAAATATGGCCAAATTTTTTAATATCAGCTTATAAAAAGAAAATACCCGTTATCATAGTTAACGGAAGGATATCCAATAAATCTCTTGTGGCATACCGAGCCATCAGTCTTATTTCAAAGGATTTTCGTAATAGCCTGATCAATGAGACGAATATTATTTGCGCCAGAACTGAGCTTGACGCACAGCGATTTCGAGATTTAGGCATACCCGGCAAACAAGTCTTTGTTACCGGTACAATGAAATATGACAATATTCCAAACCATATTGATGAAAATGTCAGTAAGGAACTGGCAGAATTGTTCCATATTAACGATGATGATTTAGTTCTTATTGGTGGAAGCACACATGCGGGTGAGGAAGAAATTTTAATCAGAATATTTGAAAGGTTGAGTAAAGCCTGTCCAAATTTGAAATTAATCTTAGCGCCAAGACATATTGAAAGAACCAGAGACGTTTCCCGATTGATAGGGAAAATGGGTTTTGTTCCAGTGCTGAAAACTGAGGTAGAACACTCCCGTTACAAATGGAAAAACACAAAGAGTGAAATTATACTAATTGATACTGTAGGTGATTTAGAGAGGGTCTATTCTATATCAAATTACGTTTTTGTGGGAAAGAGTCTGGTACCATCCGGAGGTCAAAATATGATGGAACCGGCAGGGTTGGGAAAACCGGTAATCTTTGGCCCGCATACGTTTAATTTCAAAGAAGAAGCAGACCTTCTGCTTGAAAATAATGCTGCCAAAATGGTTAAAACAGAAAATGAACTTTTTAAAACAGTTGAGTTTTTAATAAGGAGCCCTGAAGCGGCAAAGCAAATGGGGCTTAAAGCGCAAAAGGTGGTTAATGAAAAAAGAGGTGCAACAGACAGGAATATAGAGATAATAAGAAATGTTATAAAGAATTAACTACTCGTTTTATCTTGTGAGACAAAAAAAGTAACAGAAGATTTAAGGCAGTTTTCAAACTGCCATCTTATATTTATTATGGCAATTCATCAAAAGAGATTGAGTTTTATCAAAAACTTTGGAAAGGAAAAGAGAATCAAATGAAAAAAGGAAACCATTTATTTACTTCTGAATCAGTATCTATGGGGCATCCTGATAAGATTG
>JAIQZR010000121.1 GCA_021777035.1 Candidatus Scalindua sp.
CTCCTGTACTCCTTGGAGTGGAAAAACTACAATCCTCTTTTCGTGTACCCTGGCTTAATGGAAAATCAATAGAAATTATTTGGACTGCATGATCAGGGGCTCATTATGATGATTTAAACACCTGTGAAAATCGGTGTTTAACGAACCTTTACTGGTTCAATCATGCCCGTCTACCAATCTTTAGGGCAGGTTGATTGAATCTAAACGTTTCGGTTCAGACTACAAGCCTGAACCTGCCGGATAACCATTGACCATGCATTCCTCTTACTTCCTGCAACTTCAACATTTAGTTTATTTGCTCTTATCATCATCACTGCTTTTGCTGTCATCATTACCACTGCTGCTGTCATCATCACTGCCACCCTTCTTCTTCTTCTTCTTTTTTGCAGCCATTTCAGCTTTTCGTTCTGCTTTGCGCAGCTTCTTTTCAGCTTTTTTTGCAGCCTTCTCTGCTTTTCGTTCAGCTTTGCGTAATTCCTTCTCAGTCCCTCTTCTAAGCTTTTCTGTTTCACGTTCAATTTCCCACTCAGCCTTTTTTGCTGCACGCTCTACTTTGTTTAATTCTCTCTCACCCTCTCTTTTAAGCTTTTCTGCTTCTCGTTTAGCCTCACGTTCATCCTGTTTCGCTTCAACCCATTCCGGCTTACCTGCCCACTCAGGCTTGTCGGCAATCGCAAAGTTTGTAATCAGCAAAAGGCAGGAAAAACATGTTAGGGCTATCCTGAATATCATCTTGTTCATAATCTCGATACCTCCCTCATTCTTTAGACTGTTAGTAATGAATAACTTATTGATTTACTCATTATTTCAATTAGAAACTACACCTCCTCACGAAGAGCAGTACCTGAATTTAACATCTCTGGTGCATTCTCAAACGTAATATATTCAACCGCTTCATCATGCGGATTGTGAAGTTGGTGCCATGCCCAGACAGGTACTTCGAAAATATCGCCTGCTTCATAGTCCAATTTGTTACCTTCTATCTCAACGTACCCTTTTCCCTTTGTAATAATAGATATTGCATGGTAGGTATGTCTGTGTTTTCTCCCTTGTGAGTTGGGTGTTATCCCAGAGAAAGTGACACTGTACTTCATTGATGGTAAGTCGGCCATTGCAATAGGGTGCCGCCTCTCAGCGGTGAACGCCTTGTCCACACCGGTCTTCCTTACTTGTCTGTGAATATATTTTTCTACGTCTTCTGTAATATGTGGTTTTAGACTCGTTGGAACCTTTGGAAAATCCTTTGACGTAAACATAAAACACCTCCATTGTTGATTTCGTTATAAAACAATACCGCTTCTTCTTATATTTCAACTAGCTTAATACATAATTTTAATTAACTAACAATGATTACACATATATATATAAATTTCAATGAAATTATTGGAGATACAAGAACATTCCTATTTCGGCTTGACACAGGCATTTATTCTATTGACATAGAAATCGTACTATTTTTTCATCTCTTCTTTGCGTTATCAATGTTCATTTGTGTCCCATTTTCCCCTTTGTGCCTTGGCGTATTTGTGGCAAAACAGGGACTCAAACAAAAAATATACAACCTCCATCATATAAGAACTTGTCTGAAAGATCTACAATTTCAAAATCAAGTTCTAACAGGTACTCTTTCAATCGTCGTCCATCTGCATGTAATTCAACCTTTCCATTAAAAAAAATTCTTTTCCCAAATATACCAATAGCCCCTCCAATAAAGCCATTTTTGTGATCCTTTATGATTATTTGTTCAGGATTAAAATAGAAGCAGGAAAATCCTTTTTTTAGCAGCACATTTTCTATTCCCCTGTCAGATGTAAGGTAGTTGTTTTCACACAAATGCACTAGACTGCATCTTGTATAGGCTTGAGGTAATTGGATAAACTCTTTATCCTTATTTATTTCTAAAATAGTAGAGTCGGTAAATTCTGACTTATGGAAAAGGAATTCAGATGTACTCAGACAGTTGTATTGAACGCTATTATGTAGTCCATACCCAACATCTCGTTCCCCTTTGAGATAAGTAATGTTATGGCTGTCAAAGAACAGAAACAGTCCAACGGGTGCATTTGGGGCCACCACTAGTCTGTTTTTATACTGATATATAAAAATGTCCGGATGTCCGGAGATAGAATTGTCAGTTATCCCGTCTGTATGAAATATGTAAACATCCGTAACATATTTTCTTAAGTTCTTGATAGCCTGCATCGAAGATCTGGAGTCAATTATCGCAAACATTTATCCGATATTTAGCTGGTATTTAGTAAATGAGGGATTGGGTTCAAAACGAACATTGTAACCTCGTGATTTTAATTGTTCTTTATTGGTCTGCCTGTACCCTACCGCGTAATGTATCTGCCGATTGGAAACAGTTATCTTAATCTTATTAGAAGCTCTTGAGTTAATACATTGCAGTTCAGTGTCTATAATCTCTTCCCATATCTTTGACATGACAATCTCTTTAAGAGAGGCATGAAATGGCCCGGCAATCAACGATTTTCCAATTACCAACTCTTCAGAAGGATGCAATCCTATTCTTATAATAGATACATCATTTTTTTCAAAAATATGGACAAGATCCTTTGTCCACTCCACCGCCTGTTCAAGTGTTAATGGTGTATATTTACCTTCATGATATAATCTTTCAAGAGCGGTTCCTTTTACGACAATTGCGGGATAAATCCGTGTACTATCCGCTCCTAATGAGACAATGT
Organism: Candidatus Scalindua sp.; assembly: GCA_021777035.1. Classification (GTDB taxonomy): domain Bacteria; phylum Planctomycetota; class Brocadiia; order Brocadiales; family Scalinduaceae; genus Scalindua. Next base: position 2,709 of record JAIQZR010000121.1, read on the forward strand.
CGTTAGCAGTCTGAATTGATTTTTTATAGCTGTCTCCAGGTAAACCAATCATCATTTGAAGCCCCAGTTCGAAATCGTAATTACAAATTAGAGTAGACGCATTTCGAATATCTTCAAAAGTATGTCCACGTCCGGACTTATTTAATACTTCGCTATTAGTGGATTGGACACCCAACTCAATGGTAGTTACACAATATTTTTTTAGTAAATGAAGAACTTCCTTGTTTATATAATCCGGTCTTGTAGACAGCCTGATACCGGATACTCTCCCGCTTTTGACAAATCTGAATGCTTCTTTCAAATATTGTTCCTGTAGGTCGACAGGTAGACCGGTGAAACTTCCACCAAAAAAAGCGATATTTATAATTCTATTTTCTGGCATTGTTTCAAGATATCGCTCTACAATAGTGCTGACATCTGTTGGCTGAGGGATTAAGTGTGTCCCGCTTATTTTTTCCTGGTCGCAGAAAACGCACTGATGTGGACAAGCCAACTCCGGTACAAATATTGGTATGTTAGAATGCTTTTTCATGATAGAGAAGGGGTCAAGTCTGCTTATGACTTATCTGTAAATCTCTTTTTATATCCTCTACTCGTTTCCTCAGCCTTTTGTTACTTACTATATTTGACTTTACACTTTCTATTATACTGCTTACGCTACTATATTTAGCAATCTTAAACTCTTTGCCTATTTCTTTCAAAGTATCACGCCGCAGATATCTTGTTAAATAAATCGCTACATTTCTCGGTTCATTAACTAACCCCCTCCGGATACCATATAATTGAGACATCTTAACTTTGTATACTTCACACACGCAATGTCTGATTATTTCCTTGTCCGGAAACAACTCCTTCGTTTCAGGAATTTCTTCCTCATACAAAATATCAGAATACTTTTCTTTTACCCAGTTTATAAAGTCCTCAGTTCCCAGCAGAGAAGGCGTTTTCTTCTTTGAAAAAACGCTAACTATCTCTGTTGAATCTTCCTCATTCATATATTCCTTGTATTCTCTTAATCTACTTGATTTAACATCTGTCAATAACTCAAAAAAAGCTTCCTTGTACAACCAATTCCATTTTAAGGATTTTGAAAGATATCCTTGATGACTACTCCAGGCATAATCCTCTAATCGGTTGACCATCCCTGCCCGTAACGGGTTACGGTGGATATACCTTGCCAAAACGGTAAGATAATTGTCACTGTCTAATAATATAGATTTATATCTTCCCCTGAATAATTGACCATCATGTCTATTCCTACGATTGTATCTCTGTGTATAAACACCGTTTATATGCCTCATACACCGTGAAAGATTGCCTTCGGGCGTCTGGACTAAAAGATGATAATGATTAGGCATTAAACAATAGGCAACTATTTTAATATTCCACGCTGATACCGTTTCCTTTAATACCTCAATAAAGGCAACATAATCCTCTTTTTTTGAGAATATGTCTTCACGACGCCGTCCTCTATTCATAACATGATACCATGCACCCGGGTATTGTATTCTGAGCGGTCTTGACATAAAAACAATCTAACATTTCCAAGTAGTAAAGTCAATAGCAGACTTGACCCCTTTGCAGAATATTTTTAACTAATTTTGAAATTACTGTACAATGGTGGTCAAAACCAGCTTAACTGTTACGCGACCCCTTTATTCTCTCTTGAAAACAGAGTAGAAATCCTGTAAGGTTTTGTATTAACTTATAATCAAATTAACTCACTAATTATTACGACATGAATAAACAGAAACAATATATTTCCTGGACAATAGCAACATGGTTTGGCTCAGGACTCTTACCAAAGGCACCCGGAACATGGGGAAGTCTGGCCGCTATTCCTTTCGCTTATATAATCTCTATATATACCTGCCCTTATGCTCTAGTCGGCGGAATTGTCGCTCTGTTCTTCGTAGGTGTATGGGTATCAGACAAAATTGAGGAGAGTGCTCAGATAAAAGACCCCGGCTTCATTGTTGTCGATGAAGTCGTGGGTCAATGGATAGCACTACTTCCCATGCCGTTTCTATATAGCCTTATAGACCATAACTCTTTTTATCTCTTTTCTGCTCCCACAGCAGTAGTAGCATTCCTCTCATTCCGTGTTTTTGATATATGGAAACCATGGCCTGTTAACTATGCAGATAGAAATATTCCCGGTGGTTATGGAATTATGTTTGATGATGTCGTTGCGGGAATGTATGCCCTCATAGTAACATCTGCATTAACAGCAGGAATAGTCGTGCTGTTTTTATAAAAAGAGTGCAAGAAATGATCCACTGCAACCGTCCATATTACATGTAATATTGCTATTAAATTTGATTCCTTTGTATTATTTGTCATTTCTCTTTAAGTTTCCGTGGGGTATCCTGCCTTGACCCAACCACTGTATCCACCGTCCATGGAGCTTACCTTCGTATAACCCATTTTTTGGAGATTATCGGCGGCTAATGCGGAACGAAAACCGCCTCCACAATATAATATAATTTCTTCCTCTGTATCGTTGATCTTTTTTTCTATATCACGTTCAATAACCCCTCTCCCTATGTAAATGGCATTGGTTATGTGCCCTTTATTCCATTCACTCTCCTCACGGACATCTACCAGATAAAAGTTGTCCCCACGATCAAGTCTGCTCTTGACCTCTTCCACATTGGTTTCACTAATTCTACTTTTAGCATCATTAACAATGACTAAAAATTTATTTGAATGTTCTTTCATTTGAATCCTCCTTACAGTTTCAACAGTGACTATGTCTAATACATCAGTAAATATGTCTCTATTTTAAGAGAAACGCAGGAATATCAATTAAAAAAATGTAATAAAAAATTCCTCATGTGAATTTGAATAGAAAAAATAGATATTTTATATAATTTGGGATGCCTTACGCTTACATATCAGAATCAATTGTGTTAAGCTATTAATCTTAATCAAACCATATGATACTTGTGTTTCCGTGCTGTTATGTGATAAAATCTCTCTATTAGTTAACTTTTCTGAGATAGTAAATCGCAGGCTTAAGCTTGTGACTATACTATTTATGTGCAATGTAAAATATTTAATTTAGATAAGGATGTACATTAATGCTACTTAAGCTCTTTCTCCACAAACTGACAGACGATCCGGAGAATATTGAATTTAATGATACCATGAGTATTATAGATTCTATGTATGATTTTACACCGACATCATTCAAAAATAGTGATTTAGTTAATGAAGCGGGCCAAAACTCAGGATCTTGTAAAATTTTCTCCTTTGCCACTCTTCATAATTTGACACCGGAACAGACACTCTCCTGCTTTGGCAGTTACTTTCGCGACGATGTATTAAAGTATCCTGAAAACAGAGATCATCAGAACATTCGTAATTTTATGAAAACAGGTTGGTCTGGAATTAAATTTGACAGTGAACCATTGAAGCCTAAGGGTGCGTAGCTGAATAATGTCTAAGGCAAGTCAGATGCTTTGATTTTATTACACTCCAGTTAAATAGTTTAATGATTAGGAAGAACCAGCCACTATAGGCATTATTAAAATGAGTATCTCACACACACATACGCAAAAACAGTCTATGGAGCAGGAGAGAGGTCCTGGCTGGCGAAATGCTTTGTATGAAGTCATTTTCAAGGCGGATACTGCGGTTGGCAAGTTCTTTGATATTGCTGTGATAGTCTTTATCGCCTTAAGTGTGATAACTGTAATTATTAACACGGTTGATTCTATAGAAGAAGAGTATGGAAATATTCTGCTTATTACAGAGTGGGTATTTACCATAATTTTTACTATTGAGTATGTCCTAAGATTGATTTGCTGCAAAAGGCCTGTTGCTTATGCGCGCAGTTTTTTTGGTATTGTCGATCTGTTTGCTATTCTTCCAACCTATATCAGTGTTATTATACCCGGCAGCCATGTTTTACTCGTAATACGGATTCTTAGAGTGCTTCGGATCTTTAGGGTTCTCAAGCTTGTTAAGTATGTTGGTGAATCTGAATTACTCATAGATGCTTTACGGTCAAGCCGGAGAAAGATTACAGTATTTCTATTTTCTGTTATAACAATTGTTATCATATTTGGTTCCATAATGTATATAGTTGAATCTCAGCAAAATGGTTTTAACAATATACCGCAAAGTATTTACTGGGCAGTTGTCACCCTGACCACCGTTGGATATGGTGACGTGACCCCACATACACATATAGGGAAAGTGATAGCAATGGTAATTATGGTTATGGGGTATGGAATATTAGCCGTCCCAACCGGAATTGTTACAGCAGAAATTACAAAAGCCATGGGACATAACAAAGTTGCATCAAATATTTGTGAAGGGTGCGGTTATCGATGGCATGATGACGATGCACATTATTGCAAGCATTGTGGTAACACGTTATAACGAATGGAGGGGTATCGATGGCACATGAAAAAAGTAAATGTCGCCTCATAGTAGAAAGATTGAGATTTGGAGAGTTTAAGGTTTTATGGATAGTTTTTTTTATTGGGACTGTTTTTTATATAGGAGTTGTGATGGATCAAATTGGAACTGCCGCTAAAATTGATACAAAAAGAGATATTTATCTTTTTCTTCATGGGAGAAAGGATCTAAAGGAAGAAGCCGAAACTATTTTGATTGCACTTGGATTTTCAAAGGAAAATATTATTGCGGCTTCTTCAGAAAATGTTGGGGGTGTCGGTGATTATATGGCGATGCTCTGGAGACCGCCGAGGCCTGACCAGATAAAAATCCAACAGATAACCGAGGTTAAAGATGTAGAACCGGATAAAATGTTTGGGCGCTGGAAAGGCGTACTAAAAAAGGATATCAACTCTTTTCCTATTAAATAGAACGCTGGGAATATGAAGGTCTAATAGATGCTTATCCACCCAGATGTGTGACAATCTTATCTGCAACTCGAAAGGCGTTCGCATAGATTGTCCAGGTATATGGGACGCTTCCACCAGTTGGCATAAAGCTCCCGTCTGTAACGTATAGATTTTCAACATCATGTGCGCGGCAATCCGGATCGAGAACAGATTTTTCCGGATCTTTTCCAAACCGACACCCACCTGCTACCAGGTTTGGAGGTGCTGAACCGCTGATGCTGGAATGAATATTTGACAAGTTCATTGCGCTTAATACATTATTTGCTTTTTCTGCTAAATAATTACCTATCTTGATATCATGCGAATGATACCCAACCCTTACTCGTGATACTGGACTCCCCCACTTATCTTTAACCTGAGTGTCCAGATTAATAAAGCAGTTATCTGTCGGCAGCCAATCACAGAATATTTCATATTTTAAATGCCGCTTTGTTGTAAAATGTGATTTCATTACCTGTTTAAGCTCCTTACCCCAGATTAGCTTGTCATCATCATCCCATTTTAAGTCTATCGCCTTCGCAATTGGACCCGGATGTTCAAGCATGAAATCAATAGTACCGCCCTTTTGCCTCTTACCCAACTCAGGGTCATTAATAAAATACCAATCCTGTAGTCCCCTGTTGACGAATCGTCCCTGGTGCTCCAGTGCCTCCGCCCTGCTCCTGTCCAAATTTTCATAAAGAAAATCTCCGCCACCAGTACCTCCAGCAGAAAAAACAAGATTCCTTCCCACCTGTCCATTACTGTTTGCAAGTCCACTTTTGTGACGAGGCCCAGAAGAGTTTAGCAGCAGGCGCGATGTTTCGATTGCCTGACATGCAACGACAAAAACTTTAGCATCAACCTGTTGCGATCTACCCGCCTTATCATAATATTCCGCAGCCACCACATTGCCACGAGAATTACTTATTAGTTTATAGACTTTAGAATGCGGCCTTATGTCGCAATGTCCTGTTTCAATAGCGGGATTTAATAATGCAGCGCGGGAACTTCCTTTTGCACCTGTCGCACAACCATAACTACCACACCAGCCTGAATAGCCACAGCTCTGCCGCATCATTTTCATGCTGGATAGAATTGCTCGTGGAGTAGGCAACGGATGCAATCCTAATTTATTACAGGCGCCATCAAACCATCCTGAAAACGGATGTTCGAGTGTCGGAGAATATGGAAATTCACTGGTAGAACGATGCTCAAAATTTGGATGCTGAACAATGCGGCCAGACACTCCAACTATGGATTCAACCTTTGTATAATATGGTTCAAGATCTTCGTATGAGATTGGCCAATCGGCAATATTGGCACCATCAATAGGGCCAAATGTTGAAAGGAGTCGGAAATCCGCAGGCTTCAGTCTATAAAAAAACCCACTCATAAAATTGGAAGAGCCTCCAACACAGTTGCCCCTCCAGAAACTCCGCCCGGTAACAGAAGTTGGCTTATCATTCCACCCACCATTCCCATCAGGTTTCTCTATAACGTGCTGCTCGTCTTTCAGATCAGGCATGTATGCACTGTACTTGTAGGCAAGCTCGTCTTTGTAGAAATCTTTTTCCTCAAACCAGGGCCCTTTTTCAAGAACAACGACAGAGTATCCTGCCTCTGATAAAGTCAGTGCAACTGGACCGGCTCCGGCGCCACTCCCGACAACACATACATCAAAATCCGTATTCATACTTTTTTCAAGTCCCAATAACGTTTATGTATAGGTGGACGAGGAAAACCCGGATGATGATTCAACCACTTCCACCCAATGCCGTCAGGGTTACCACCATAGACAGGATCACTCAACAACGCTTCGAAAATATAGGTAAGCAGTTTAGAAAGCCATTTTCGACCTGAATTTGTTTTTGTAATTTGATGCAGCATGTCAGAGCGTTGTGTGTATGATAATTGAACAAAAACAGATTCGTGCTGTTCAATCGAAAGATCATTCAGCCATTTGACTCCATTCAGAATAAACTCTTTTTCTTCCTGATCTATCATAGGGTTTACTATAACGTTACGTAAATACGTTATCGCATTGATCTCTTTTGCACCCGGTGAATCTGTTTCTGATGGAAAGAGATGATCTTGGACAACATCAATTGTCAACCATGGATCATTGAGTTTAGGAGACGTGCACTCTTTTGCCGCTCTTACCAGAGCAGGGGAAAAAAATATTGTGGTGAGAAATCCAACCGCATTCATAAGAAATGTGCGTCTGCTTATAAACTTTGAGCGCGATTTTCCTTGCAGAAGCTCATGATTATGTCGCCATCGGTTTTTTATTTTGTGCATTTCCATCTACATAATCAAAGGGGAAAAAGTCCTCACGCAAAACTGCAGAGATCGCTAAGTAAACACAATAAGAACTAAGGGTTTGAGAAAAAATATGTATCTATTCACCGCAAAGACGCAAAGGACGCAAAGTTGATATTTAAAAGAAATACTGATGTAACGATTATGAGAACTGCATATTTTTCTGACAAATATTCTTCTGCTCCACTTTTTTATATTTTTCTTTGCGATCTTTGCGTCTTTGCGGTGATAAAATAGTTACGCTGAATAGTTACAAAAATATTTTTCTTTCTTTGCGCTCTTAACGGCTTTGCGTGAGAACATAAAAGGTCAGTATATTTTAGCTACCACATTTCCCTTCGCCACCACATTTGCCCTCACCACCACACTTATCTTTATCTTTTTCGCTGTGATCACTTTCGTGTGAATCATCAGATTTTTCATCATCGTCAGACTTTTCATCTTCGCCATGCTTGCCATCATCTTTTTTGTCATGATCGCTTTTGTCTGCACCACCGCATTTTCCCTCGCCACCACATTTAGCATCACCGCATCCAACTAATTTAATGACGGAGTCAGAATCGTTTGTAGCGAATGGATTAACATCCGCAGTTACTGTAGAAACAACTGAAAATCCAAAAATAAAGACCGCACAAATTACTGCAACAAATATTCTTTTTATGTTGAAAATCATAACGCATCCCCTTTTACAAAATTAACTAAAATTATAAAATCACATTAAAATACTGCACCGATTAACAGAAAAAACATTTACTACTCAACAAATATACTGACTCTTCTCTTCATAATATAGGGACAATTCGTATATGCGAAATATTCCCAAAAATAAAAATATATGAAAGACTACGACTTAAACGCCGTATGTGACACGGGTTATAAGTCAGCAACCGGAGCCAAGAAGGTATAAAATCGGCAGAATATAGTTGTTGCTTAAGGCGTGTTCAGCTAATTCCGTATAATAAAAAAAACTATTTAAATGCAGTTGTTACGAGAAACCTGAACCTTAAACCCACTAGAAATCAGCTGATTTTGGTGTGCGAGGAAATGGAATTACATCTCGAATATTGTCCATACCGGTAACAAACTGCACCATCCGCTCAAAGCCCAGGCCAAAGCCGGCATGTGGTACATTTCCAAATTCTCTTAGTTCACGGTACCACCAGTACGGTCCCAGCTCCATTCCCTGTTCCTTAATACGTGAATCAAGTTTCTGCAGGTCATCTTCTCTTTGTGAGCCTCCAATTATTTCACCAATTTTAGGTACAAGTACATCCATGGCAGCAACTGTTTTGCCATCATCATTCTGCTTCATATAAAAAGCCTTAATCTCTCGAGGATAATCAGTGACGATAATCGGCTTCTTAAATTCCTTTTCTGTTAAAAAACGTTCGTGTTCCGTCTGCAAATCGCTACCCCAGTCAGCCTTATATTCAAACTTTTGTCCCGATTTTTTTAATATGTCAATAGCATCTGTGTAACTTAAACGGACAAACTCACTTTCCTTGACATGTGCAAGGGTCTGCAAAATAGTTTTATCAATACGTTTATTAAAAAACTCCATGTCCTCAGAACATTGATCAAGAACGATGGCTATCAGATACTTTAGATATTCCTCCGCCAGATCGGCATCATCACTAAGATCTGCAAAAGCCATTTCAGGTTCGATCATCCAGAACTCTGCCAGGTGACGTGAGGTGTTAGAATTTTCTGCCCGGAAAGTCGGACCAAACGTGTATGCGTTACTCAGACCGCAAGCAAAGCACTCTACTCCCAACTGCCCGCTTACCGTAAGAAAGGACTCTTTCCCAAAAAAATCCTGGCTGTAATCAACCTTGTCTTCAATTTTGGGTATAGCAGCAGGGTCAAGTGTGGTTACTCTGAACATTTCCCCTGCACCCTCGCAGTCGCTGGCAGTAATAATTGGCGTGTTAATATAGTAGAAACCTCGTTCCTGAAAGAAATCATGTGTAGCTTTGGCCAATTTATTACGAACACGTGTAACCGCTCCGAAGGTATTGGTTCTGACTCTGATATGGGCAATCTCCCTCAGCCGTTCAAATGACACCTTCTGTTTTCCGACTACATATTCGTCTGGGTTACAGAACCCGTACACCTTGACCTCATCGGCGTTAACCTCAACACTCTGGCCACCACCCTGTGACTTAACCAGGGATCCTCTTACAGAAATTGAACTTCCTGGATAAAGTTTGATAACTTCGTCCCTGTAGTTGTCCAGATCAGCATCCACAATTATCTGCAGGTTTCTTAAGCAACTGCCATCATTAAGTTCAATGAAAGAGAACCCCCCTTTTGAGTCACGTCGTGTCCTGACCCAGCCTTTAACCAGTATTTTCTCATCAATACCATTTCCTTTAAGTGCAGCGGCTATATAGGTTCTTTTCATTGTTGTTGTCTTATCCTTAAGATCCAAAAAATATTTTAAAAAGAATTCTCACGCAAGCCGCTAAGAACGCAAAAGGAAAACCTTTAATCATTTAATTCTTTTGTATTTTCACGGCGGTCTTTGCGGCTTTGCGTAAGTAATGCAATGTTCTACCCGGTAACAAATTCCTGAACATAATCTCTCTGATTGTTTTCTTTAGAGGTCACGTCATCCATAACTAATTTCAATGCACTCAGGAGCTTCATATTTTCTTCCCTGGTTTTTACGGCAACACGAAAATACGTTTCATCGAGACCTACAAAATTCGCGCAATTTCGTATAAGAATGTTGTTCTTCATCAGTGCATTTTGAATAGCTGATGATGTTATTCCACTATCTCCAATCCGGATCAGTATAAAATTAACAGTAGGTTGAAATGGTTGTATGCCCTTTATCATTACCAGACCGTCATACAAGAAAGTTTTTTCACCTGATACATATTGCCGCGTATTGACAGCAAACTCTTTATCATTAATTGCCGCCAAACCTGCAATCTGGGCAATTGTGTTAACCGTCCATGGCTCTTTGTATAGCAACAATTTATTAATTATAGCTTCATTTGCGACGAGATATCCAAGCCTCAGACCCGGGAAACCATAAAACTTTGTTAGCGACCTTACAACTATAAGGTTCTGCATAGATGGAGCCTCTTTTATAACACTATACTTTTCATCATCCTCAACAAAATCCATAAACGCCTCATCAATAACAATCATCCGATTTGGATTGTCATTTACAAGTCCGATTATATCTTCCTTACGGGTAAGCTGGCCTGTGGGATTGTTCGGGTTGCATAAAAAGATCATGCACTCTTCGACACCATTCAGACTTGAGATATTCCTGTTAATAACCGAAAGGTCATTGTCGTCACTCATGATCTCGACAACATCTATATTTGAGTTACAAAACGCATCTTTAAATTCGCCAAATGTTGGTTGCAGGATTACGCCCTTCTTTGGCTGTAGAGCGCGTGGAAGCAGATAAAACAGTTCATTAGAACCATTACCAATAATTATGTTTGATTCGCTACAAAGGGTTCTCTCAGCAATAATTTTCCTCAGGTCACTGCACTGACTATCAGGATAGTGCTGAATCTCGTTGAATTGTTCAGAAACCGCCTTTCGGACAACAGCAGGGCAACCTAATGGGTTTATGCTTGCACTAAAATCAATGATCTCGTCCGGATCCAATCCATACTTATCACAAATCTGCTTTACGTTACCACCATGTCCACTAAGCATTGAAGTGTGTTCTTTCCATTACTTGAATAGTTTCTCCATCTTTCGCCTGACAGAGCAAGAGTCTTTTCATTTGAATAGACCAGTTTTATAGAAGTGTCATTCAGGAATTTATTTAATTCCTCATTTATTGTCAGTAGCGTCCGGTTAGTTTTTTGCACGTAACACGTAGGGCAATCCTTCCCGCCCGTACCGAACTGGCACGTTCGGGCGGGTAGGTTTGCTTTTGTACATTAATCGCAAGGCTAAAGCCTCGCCCTACGTCTCTTCCGAC
>JAIQZR010000122.1 GCA_021777035.1 Candidatus Scalindua sp.
CTCCTGTACTCCTTGGAGTGGAAAAACTACAATCCTCTTTTCGTGTACCCTGGCTTAATGGAAAATCAATAGAAATTATTTGGACTGCATGATCAGGGGCTCATTATGATGATTTAAACACCTGTGAAAATCGGTGTTAAATAGTATCCTGGTTTCCTGGCTTCCTTATAAAAAATTAGTATTAATAGTTATAAAAGAAACAACTATAAGGAAGCCCAGCAGTGTCCGGTTAGGTTTTTGCAAGTAGCACGTATGGCAATCCTTCCCACCCGGCCAGGCCGTTCGGACAGGTAGGTTTGCTTTCGTACATTAAGCGCAAGGCTAAAGCCTCGCCCTACGTATCTTCCGACAGATCGGACATAAAAAACCATACTCGCAAAAACCAAACCGGACACTGCTGAAGGAAGCCAGGAATGCAGGAGAAAAGCAAAAAAATATTTAAGGCGGAGAATGACTGGAATATTAATTGATTCCAATGTGATACTGGATCTGCTTGAAGAAGCCTCAGCAAATGCCCAGACCAGAAACCGTATCGAAACACTATTGGGGTTCAAGCCATAGAATATCGTAAGGCCCTAATGTAAGGCTAATATTTTCTCCATCAAAAGTATATTTTTTTTGTTCAATTAAGTCACACCATTCCTGCTTGAATATTTGAATTGTCTCCATAGGTATAGAGACGTGACATTGAGTATCCGTAACGTTGATCAAAGAGAGAATTTGCTGATCTTTTTGGGGAGATGTTCTTATAACCACAAATATCTCCGGTCTGATTTTTAAAATGCTTTGCGCTCCATTTGGATGAAAAGCTTTCTGCATCGTCCTGACTAAAATAATGTCTTTCATACTATCACTGATTTTTGCTATCAATGTGTCAGGGTTATCGAGTTCGTCCACCAGGGTGTTATAATTGACAATGGTTCGATTGATCTTGCGCTTTGCGTCTGCATTGATCATCTGTTCCAAATCATTTTTTGTTCCAAAAAAACTGTGCAGATAGATTCCCGGTACACCTTGCAGGACGAATGATATTGCCCTTGAGGCAATAAACTTTTTGACTTGAAGATCAATATCTTCTGCATCGTCTTCTTTGCATAGAGCGCTAAACCATGTAATGTTAATCTCGTATGGTGATTCATTACCATCTTTATCCGTTTTGTAAGATATGTGCGCTCCATGCTCCCGTGCTCTCCGGATAAGAAAGTCTAGCTCCTCATCTGACAAAATGTCCTTAACGGCCATGACCCCCACGCCGTCGTGGGAATCGAGAAAGTTGAAAAATGTCGTTAATTCTGAAACAGGTCCAAGGTTTGTCGCCCACTCAGAAAGTTTGGTTGTATCTCTTGTATAGAAAGAATTAAGCACGAGGGGCGGCAGGGCGAAATTATAAACCATGTGTGCCTCATCATTATCTTTACCAAAATATGCAATATTCTCTTTGTGAGGAACATTTGTTTCGGTAATTATTGCTACATGCGGAGCAACAAGGCTTAAGATTTCGTGAAATATTTTTACAATCACGTGTGTCTGTTCCAGGTTAGCACAAGATGTACCGAGAGTGACCCAAAAGTAAGTGACCGCATCAAGCCTGATAATATCAGCCCCTTTACGCACATAAAACAGTAGTATGTCAATGACCCTCATCAACACTTCCGGATGATTGTAATTCAGATCTACCTGGTCTTTTGAAAAAGTTGACCAGACATACTTGTCTCCGGCAAGGGCCTGGAATTTTGTGAGAACATCAGTATTTCGTGGCCTAAAAAGGACGTTGCGATCATGAGACGTAAGCTCATCATGAGAATCATAACTGATGAAAAAGTCTTGATAACGTGGAACCCCATCCAGGAACTTTTGGAACCAGCGGCTACGTGATGACACATGGTTAATGACTGCGTCAAACATTAGTTTATAACGGGTTCCCAAGTCTTCAATGTCTCCCCACGTTCCAAGCATTGAGTCTACCGACTCATAATCTAAAACGGAAAAACCTTTATCCGATGAATAAGGATAAAATGGAAGTATGTGGATTATATTTATTGTCTGCTTTAGATAATTTCCGCAAAATTTAGAGAGTGTTGTAAGCGGAGAAACACTTTCCTCATAAATAAGGTCTCCATAAGTAATTAAGGCGACATCCTGTTCCGTAAAACGCTCTTTTGGATCAAAAACACTTTCAGATTCGATCATCCTTGCTGCTTTATGGGCATAGTAAATTTGACAGATTCGTTCAATTTCCGGTATATAAGCCTCTGCCGTCTTTTCGTCATACAAAAATACAAGTTTTGGCAATACCTTTTCATTAAGGTAGTCTTTTATATCTATTCGGGCCTTCAAATAATCAGGTTTTTTTCTATGAGCAAACTTCAAATCATCTAAACGTCTTTTTCTTCTCTGGTCTTTTGGCATGCTTTCCCCTTATTCATTAAAACTTACCTGTTTTTGAAAATCAAATCTACAATACCCCATCATCAATTACTTACCTGAGTTTCAGTGTAACATTATTATCACTCTCACCACCGTAACAATATGCCAGTATGTCTCCTGCGCTGCCTCCCGCATACTCTTCCGCATTTTTACTCGTTAACAGATTACTCTTCCCTAATTCGACAATTCTCTTGTCTCTAACCTGATGAAACTCCAGCTTTGCTTCATTATCATTAATTGTTATCGTCCGAAAGGCGTGCGGGTACTGAACAGTTGCAGGTGATGCAATATAATGGAGCCCTTCTACTGTCTGTATCTTTGAGATATGGTGATGTCCAGTCAGACACGCTTTGACCTGAGGAGCGGAACCAAGGAGAGCATTAACTTCCTGATAATTCTTCAGTAGGTACTTCTTCCTCCATTTTGGTATATTCCTGTTTCCCCATGTAGGGAGGAGGAGGTGATGACTGAGAGTGATGATTTTATCATCAGGATACTTTGATATTTGTTCCTTTATCCAATTAACTCCTTCCTTAGTAATTTCCCCGTTATCATGTCCTTCTATCGTAGTATCCAGACCCAATATCCTCAATCCTGACACAGGTGACACGTTCCACGAATAACGTCCCGAATCCAGTCCGTGGCCCTTCATTCTTCCTGCATACTGCTCCTTTGACAGTGCGATCCCGGGAGGAATGGGAGACACCTCACGATTACCAAACTGAGCAAAATACGGAACCCTGACCCCTGACACAATCTTCATAAACTCATCAAATCCTTCTGTACCTGGATCCGAGTTGTTTATATTGTCTCCGCCAAAGAGTATGAAGTCTATGTCTGGCATATTATTAACCTGATCAATTATGTCTCTGAAGATGTCAAAGCTCTCCTCCTTCAAGGCAGTACCATTCTTTCCGACAAACGTAACATGGGTATCCGTTATATGAGCAAGCTTAATGCTTCTCTTCCTTCCGGCCTTTCTCTCACTGCCCTTCTTTGACGCAGTCGTACACCCGGCAAAGTTTCCGACAAGAAGACCTCCAATAAATACTGCCTTACCAATACCCAAACCATATTCTAAAAAACGTCTTCGACTTAACCCTTCCTCTAAATGTGATGTTGTATCCTGTACTGTTTTCTTTTTCATTTTATCTGTCCTTTCCCTTGACTGATTGTCTTGACATAAAGAAATATCAAAAAGCCCACTATTCTCACGAAAAACTTAATCTGTTTGACTTAACCTTTTCAAGTAAACTTTTATCTTTTCCGCCTCTTCTATTGTCATAAACTTCCTGGCCGCATTCGTATCATGCATGTAATCGATTATACCTGCCCATTGTTCCGGAGTATAAGGGTAGGAACCAATGTCCGGCAGTTCATGGCACAGAGAACATTTGTCTCTGAAAAGTCCCTGGCCAATTAAGTCTATTTCGTCTTTGTATAAATCTTTTTTGAACAAATCCTTTGACGCTGGCGCCGTACAGCCTGAAATGATCTGTGGTACAAACAGCAGTAAAACTATCATAATTATGTAAATATTACAGCGTGTCTTCATCTTCAACTCACTTTTTTATCATCAATCTGCTGTTCAAGCAGAAGCTCTTTTATTTCACTGACAATCCCTATCTTCTTAATTTTCCCAAACTCCATTACCACGACTCTTGTCGCCAGAGAAAATGCCTCTTCTCTATCATGTGTTACGTAAATCATTGTTGTGGCAAGTTCTTCCTGCAACCTTAATATTCCCCTCATCAGTACCTGCCTGAGATCGGTATCAAGACTCGACAGAGGCTCGTCCATCAATAGTATCTTTGGCCGCGTCACAAGGGCACGGGCAAGTGCTACCCTCTGTTGTTGTCCACCGGAAAGTTCTCCCGGATAAGCGTTTTTGAACCGAGTCATTTGTATTTTTTCAAAGATTGTGTCAGTTCTTTTTTTTATTTCCGCCTTTGAGATTTTCTTCATCTTCAATCCGAATTCAATATTTTTGTAACTGGTCATATGCGGCCAGAGGGCAAGGTCTTGAAATACCATCCCCACCTGCCTGCTTTCAGGCTCAATTATGCATTTCCCGTTATCCGCTACCGATTTGCCGTTAATACTGAGCCTGCCTTTATCAGGATGTATAAATCCCGCTATCATCCTTAAGAGCGTTGTCTTTCCACACCCGGACGGCCCTAGAATAACTACCCTTTCCCCTTTTTCAATGTCGAGCGACATCTCTCTTATAACGGGAGTCTTATTATATGACTTAGAGACGTTTTCAATCTTAACTATTATTTCCATGTTTTCGGCTGCAGATTACGCCTGATAATTTTTCTTTTATTGTCATATGCAAATATTTTGAATTTCGGTTTTTCTCCAAATTCAATAATAAACCAACTTCAACATCTGTTGCCTTCTGCGTTAATCTGCGGCTAAAAAACTATTTACAATATTTATTCACAAATCCCAGTCCACAGAGAGGCAAGAGAGACATCATGATCATAATCACACACAAGGCAGCAATGACATTATCCGGACTATTTGCCATAAGGGTAAATGTGCGTACGGGAAGTGTATCATGAGAGGGAGGATAAACCATCATAGTAATACCAACATCTCTTAAACAGAAGATAAAGCAGATCAGCCATGTAGCAATCATACCTCTCTTAACTAAAGGGACAAGGACATAGAATACCCTACAGTACCAACCCGCCCCTGCAATTTGTGCCGCCTCTTCAAGAGAACGTGATACATAAGGAAATGCTGCTGCCATAATTCTCTCCCCCAGCGCCATATACTGAGCAATATAACCAAATATGATAATGGCCATAGATGCATATATAAAATTAGTGCCAGGTGTATTCCATAGGCTGGACAGCCCTATACCTATTACTGCACCCGGCAGAGCAAAGAGGAATATAGCTATGGAATCAGCGGCATAGAATAGTCGGATGGATTTACGCTCTAGAATATAACCAAGTAAAAAGCCCAGCACAACAAGACATGTAGCTCCAATAGAGGCATAAAGCAGGCTCCTCATAATACTACCGATTGAACGTACAAATGCCTCAGAATATGCAGAAATGGAAACCGACTTATACAGCAACACACATAAGGGGACTACAACCAGAATAAATACCAGTATACTTACCAAAATCATGAAAAAAGTTTTTGATTTTCCAAGAGGTACTACCAACATCTCCTTTTTTGATCTAATCTTACTGGTTGTTCTGAAAACAAATGTTTTTCTCCTCAGGAAAAGCCGTTCTATAATTAAGACAACAATTGTAATTATTCCCAGCGGCACTGCCGCAGCGGTAGCCGAGTTATAATCATAAAAAGCAGAAAACCGGGTGAATGATTCAACGGAATAGACATTAAAACGCAGAAAGGACGGTACTCCAAATTCACCGAGCGTAATAACGAAGACAATAAGAGCGCCCAGTACAATACCTGGAGATATAAGTGGAAGTGTTATTTTCCTCAACACTTCAGGCCATGAGCAATAAAGCATTCCCGCTTCCTCCATGTCTTGATTAACCATACGCAAATAAACCATGGTCAGGATAATTGTTATTGGAAGTAGTGCCGACACCATCACAAACAGCGTACCTGCAAACCCGAAAAGAAAATTTGATGTAAGGGTGCCGATAGTTTCTCCTAATGCGCTGGCAACGATACCGGATCTTCCCAGACAATAAAACCACGCTATTGCCAGAATATATGAAGGAACAAGGAGTGGAATAACAAAAAGCACTGTAAAAACCATTCTAAACGGAAGATCTGTTTTTGCGAAGAGAATCCCCAGAGGGACTCCTAATAAAACGGTGATAAAGGTTGTAGCGCCTGCCAGTGAAAGGGTGTTAAATAATAACTTCCATTCTCTATTTGACTGGAGCAACGAACCATAATTTGCCAACGAGCATTCACCATCAACAAGAATGGATTTAACGAACATGGCTATAACGGGAACAAAACCTATTCCTACAAACAAGAATATCGTTACGTATAGAGTAAGCCTTTTTGCCATTTTCTGTTTTTAGTAATCCGAAATACACAACTCCATTTTATATTATATTTTCGCGTTTTTCGGTAAAACACCTATATCTCTATTTTTTCGTTCTTTCCAGGCGAGCAGCGAGAATTCCGGCAAGCAGCCCAAAGAGATGGCCTTCCCACGAAATGCGTGAAAATGTCGGCAACAAACCCCATATAATACCTCCGTAAAGAAACACGGTGATAAAGGCTATAATAACCGATCTTAAACTACGATCATACCAGCCACGCAAGACCAGATAACCGAAGTATCCGAAAATCAGACCACTGGCCCCCACATGACAAGATGGGCGACCAAATATCCATAGAGCACCCCCACCCACTAGAATAATTATAATGGATATTTCAAAAAATGTTTGTCTACCATGCAGCATAACAAATCCCCCGAGGACTGCTAATGGTATGGTATTCATCATAACATGGATTATGCTTCCGTGTAAAAAAGGGCTTAAAGGAATCCCCTTAAGTCCTGTTAATGTCCGTGGCAATATACCCCAGCCGGAAAGGCGATGGCCTACTGAGAAGTTAATCAATTCGACCACCCAGATCAATACCACAAATCCGAGAACCCAGTATAAACTCTTTTTTTTCAATAAATCCATTTTGGTACCTCAATAAGTATATTTTGTGACTATGGCACCTGCAGTACATTACAATTTGGAAGATGCGAGGCTTGCCTATCATCTTATTTCTGATATTAGAAAGGAATTCTTCTCTTTACAATAATAAGAATATTACTAGCGGAAGACCTTAGAAACACCTGGATTATTAAAGAAAAAATTCCCAGGTCTTGAGGAATGGGGAAATGATTAGCGATGGTCACCTTTCTAAGTCAAACTCTTTGTGATATACATTCAAGAGAGTATTTGACTCATTCATCCTTTTTCTCCGTTAATGGCTGTAGGTTTCACTCTTTTGATTTAAGTGTTCACGTAGCGTACTCTTTTGCTCTTCCGTGATAAGGTCAATGATCTCACCCGATTTGATTTTAGTAACAACTTCGCTTGTGACGTTCGGTTTCAGGACATACCCTATACCAAGGGCTCCAATCACGACTAATAATACCCAAAATATTAGTAAGATACCCTGTCTCAGGACTTTATAAATCCCGAACAGGGCGAGAAGACCGCAAACAATAAGAATTGCCCATGCTTTAAAATCCAGATTCGATATGTTTACAGCTTCATTCATAATAAGTCCCATGTATCTGTTATAACGCTGCCGCTGTTAG
This sequence comes from Candidatus Scalindua sp., assembly GCA_021777035.1. Lineage (GTDB taxonomy): Bacteria > Planctomycetota > Brocadiia > Brocadiales > Scalinduaceae > Scalindua. Next base: position 7,700 of record JAIQZR010000122.1, read on the forward strand.
CTAATATGTGAGGCCAATAATTTCAGTAATACAAATCCTGTATCTCTTGCTGCGCACCCAAGTAGAATACCTGTTTGTTAGTGTAAGTTTCACCACATGTCAAGTCAAGAACAAAGTCTGCTTTTGTATGCCTCAAATATCATATACAAAATTATCAATCCCCACCTGACGGCAGACAGGACGGATACCAAATCAATATCCCACCCACTCTTTAAGATATGGTTGTATCTCTTGAAGCTCCTTTGCTACAGCCTCAAAATCTACCTTCATGGATCTTAGTTCTTCAATTCTTATGACATCATCCGGAACTTCTACTCCCACATGCAGTGGAATCTGAGCGCAATCCGCAAAAGCAAGTTTGCGTTCGGTCTGAGAAGACAAGACATAGTCTATGAATTTTTTACCATTTCCGGGATTTGGGCCGCCTTTAATCAATACCGCTGCATTAGGCAGAAGAAGGCAGCCCAACCCACCTTCTTCCTGATCAGGATAAACCTGACTGACAGGTTTTCCATCCCTTATTGCATTTGTAGCATCATCACTGTCAACAAGACTGAATACGAATTCCTTATTGGCAACAAGCATAGTAGATTCACCATTACTGGTGGATATCTTTGTACCATTCTGTTTCATTTTCTCCATAAAGCTGTCCGCCTTATCCTCATCCCAGATAGTATAGAGTGCAGCAACCCAGGAAGTAGTGGTGCCAAATAGCGGATTTGCCATCACTCCCTTATCTTTCCACCTCTCATCAGTATAGGCAAAAATAGAGGTTGGTGCCTCTTCCCCAACACCCACAACTAATACCCTCGCCCGTGCAGAAAAACCTGTCCAATATCCATGTAAGTCTTTAAAATTGGAAGGTATTCCCTCTGCATTAGCAGAGAAATATTTCTCAGATATACCCTTTTGCTTCAGCACGATGGCACGTATTGGTTCATTAGCCCAATATACATCTGCTTGAGGGTTCTCTTTTTCTGCAATAAGGCGGTTCATCACCCCCGTACTCTTTGTCTCTTCAGTATCAAAAATAGCCCTTACTCTTATACCCATATCTCTTTGGAAATCTTCCAAAATCGGCCCTGAAAAGACCTGATCCTCTGAGACGTAAACTACAACCTCATTTGAATTCTTTTGGCCACATCCGACAGTAAAGAGCATCGGTATAAGACCCGCAAAAATCATATAAACTATCATTCTACCTATCATCGTTGTTTTTATCTCCGGCCAACTATTCTATGGATCTGACTTCAAGATCATCAAAATATGTAACGGCATCGGCCTTTGTCCAAAGACCGACTTTTCCCTTTTTTTGAAAAGTATCATCTTTTACTTCTAAATAAGGTTGTCCATCGTAATAACACTGGATCTGGTCTTTTCGAGCTAATACTTTAATTGTATGCCACTCGCCACTGGTCACTTGCAGGCGGGCGGAATCCATCTTAATTCGTTTGCCATCAACCACCTTGTAAACTCTGAAATTGTTTTCAAGAGGATTGGCCCTTGCAATGTAATAGTTATTATTATCTTGATATCGCCATACAGGCCCACCACCCTGGTCTTCCGTCCCCGCAACACCCTTAAATTTAACGACTAATTCAAGATTACTAAAAAAACCATCTTCATTTACTGCCATATTAAAATGATGACCGGAATACTCCTGAGATGTCTGAGCAACGACGTTGGAACTGCTTGGAGCAGTATCATCTTTGATTACTTCCCATTTTCCCGGACCACCCTTACCGGTCAGTTGATTTGAGAAACCGGCCGCTATTCCACCTTGTTTATCACTATCAAAATTCCATATTTTGTTTTTGCCTTTATACACAACCTGTTCTTCATGCCTCCCCTTTTCACCATTCGCATGCTCCTCTCCACATCCAACAAATAAGAAAAAAGATAAGGCGCATACTGATACAATAAATTTTTGCACGTTAATCCCCCTGTTTAAAAACAAATATAGTTCACAGTTTGGACTTAGAAAAAATAAAAAAAGAATAAGATTCCTGGCAACTCCGAGCAGTTATATCATAAATCTACAATCGTAAATCACCAACTTGCCCAACGTGCAGTGTGGCTGGCCTACAACCCTTCAATCTCCGTCGCAAGCCCGGAATCTGACATACTTCTTAAACCAATTAGTTCAGGATTATCAATTCCCTTATGCTGTATTAAGACCTTAAACACATCACCCATTCCGCCAGGCAGGAAGAGGTTTTTCATTGTCAGGAGTTTGCTGAAATCACCCTGAACCTCATTCATTTTATTGAGAATACCAAGCCCTATTAAAAAGTTAGATTGCCTGACAAAACCGGTCGTACATAATCCAAACCCGGCCCCTTCCTCCATTATGCCACTGAAATTTACGTGAGAGGTTATATCCTGATTGCCTACCCTTTCGTACGGATTCTCATTTGTCGTGTGTTCATAATAACAGATCAGCGTTCCCCTGCTCCTCTCTTCAGAATAAAGCTCTTCAGCCAGATGGCCATAGTCTATCGTTATAACAAAGCCTCTATTTAAGTTACAAGATATACTCTTCACCCAATCCAGCATTCTTAAATTCACCTCTGCCCTTTGCCCCTCTTTTAAGTCTATTTTTGAGTTATCAAAATGGCCTCTCAATGCCGGACTTGACAGTTCATCTATCTTTTCGCTAAACATATCGTCCTTAATTGTTACATAAATCTCTTTTAAGCAACTGTTTTCCACTATCACCTGATGTACCGGAAGCGAATCGACAAACTCATTTGATAAAAAGCACCCTTCAATCGGTTCGAATGAAAATTCGTCTTCAGAAAATGATTCCCATGACACTTTCTCCTCCAGCCCTTTTAAGGTATTGGATTGTCTCTCAATCAAATTCGGGCTTATCTCTACTATCTTATAATCAACCTTCTCAAAGAATTCGGGGTATTCATCTTTTATAAAAGTAAGTATATCATGACAAAGCCAGCCTTTACCCGCACCTATCTCCACTATCGTGAACCTGCTGCTTCCCAGGAGCCGCCACATCTGTTCCAACTGCCTGGCAATAAGTCCACCAAATACGGAATGAACATCTGAGCTTGTGTAATAGTCACCCTTTTTACCTATCTTCTCCTTCCCGGAAGTATAGTATCCATGTTTAGGATGATACAGGGCCATGTTCATAAAATCGGCAAATGTTATCTTCCCTTTTCTATTTATCAAACTTACAATATCGTTCATTAAATCCTGATTGTCCATGAGGAAATGGTATCAGAAACGGTTTGTATTTTCTAAGATTTAATCGGGATGAGTTGGAAATCCGGAAAAAACCAGACACTAATCACACTAAAAGACACGAAAGAAATAATACCTCTTGAGAATTAATAATTATTGACAAAACACCGGCATGTTATGTAGTATTATTTGTGCGCACAATAAATATTACTATTAATACGATTTTGGAAATGTAATTTATGAATAAAACCAAGGCGCGACTTAGCGCTACTATAGATACTAACTTGTTAACAAAGCTCAATAAAATTATAAGAAAAGAGAAGGTAACGAGAAGCTCTATTATCGAAAAAGCATTAGAACAGATGCTAAAACAGATACAAGAAAAAGAGCTGGAAACGGCATACCGGAATATGAAGAAAGAAGATCAGGAAATAGCCGATTTGACCCTTTATGCCCAAACCGAGATACTGCCATGAGTCCTAAAAGAGGAGAGCTATGGCTTGTAAACTTTAATCCTGCACGCGGCAGTGAACAATCCGGTATAAGGCCCTCCCTTATTATCCAAAATAACGTTGGAAATCGCGTGGGCCCCACTACTATTGTTGCCGCGATTACAAGTAGCGTCCAAGCTTATCCTATCTGCGTAAAAATTGAACCAAATAAGAAAAACGGCTTACAAACACTATCCAGCATAAAACTTAACCAGATTTTAACCATCTCAACAGACAGGCTCATTAAGAGATTGGGCACAATAACGCTAGAACAACTTTCTCTTGTAAACAGTGCAATTAAAATTAGCTTAGATTTGGAGTAAAGAACAAACTACCTTACTTTCTAACCAGACCGATTTTTCTGGCGAGAACGGGCTGAAATGAGCTAAATTCGTAATTGTTCAATAAGCCGAGGAAGATCTCCTCTTCGCAGAACAAAAAGCAAGGAGGGGAAAAGGGGTGGTCTTAAATTTATAAGTTTTCCTCAACTTATTGTGTTGTGCAATTACCCAAATTTCTTTTACTATGAAACTTACCATTCTCGGTTCAGGAACAGCTATTGTTACCGCAAGGAGAGGCTCTTCCGGCTCTCTTATAAAAATTGATGACAAAACACTACTGCTCGACGGCGGCTCCGGCACCATGAGAAAAATTGCGGAAGCATCGTCAAGCTTCAAAGAGATCGATTATGCAATCTACACGCATTTTCATCCTGACCACGTTACAGACCTCATCTCACTCCTGTTTGCGCTAAGGATACCCAGTAATCATAAAAGTAAAGATCTTACTGTAATTGGCCCCACAGGTATGAAGAAATTCCACCGGGAACTTGCAAAAGTATTTGACGATTATATTGATCCCAGGGGATATGAATTGACTATCAAAGAGTTATCAGGTGGCTACCTTGACTTTGGAAACTTCAAGCTTACCTCAAGCCTCATCAACCATCACGAAGGCAGTCTCGCATATCGTGTCGAAACAAAAGATGGAAAAACCATAGTATACTCCGGGGATACGGATTATTGTGAAAATATCGTTGATCTGGCACGTGATGTAGACGTACTCTTGTTGGAATGTTCATATCCTAAACACATAAAGGTAGATGGCCACCTTAACTCTACACTTGCAGGCAAGGTAGCAAGAGAATCAAACTGCAAGAAACTCATACTGACACACTTCTACCCAATCTGTGATGACTACGACATATTGGGTGAATGCAGGGAAGAATTCAGTGGAGAGATAGTGATAGCTGAAGACTTGATGACTATTGATGTATGAATTTTGACCACTTCTTTTTTCTTGACTTCAGCAATTTATAATTTTATGATCCCCTCTTATTCAACTCTAAAAAAACATTAAACTATACCACATAGAGTAAAGTGGATAAGTTGTCTTAAATAAAGTCTGTTTTTACAGGGAAGTAAACATATGAACTTTCTTACCAAATACAGTATTCCTCGATCAATAGTATCTTGCTTCATTGAGGAGGATATTGGGTTGCCGACATCCCTGGAAATATAAAACCTGATATACTTTTGCCAACAGGTAAGGCGCGATTCAAATCGATATACGCGCAAAGCCTATATTTGTATTTTTCTGTCTCAATATGGTGTTTAAATCAATGCAATAGTCTAATAATAAAGGGCTTATGGCTATCAACTGTCAGTTAGCGGTATTATATTACAGCGTTTAGGCAGTCTAATCTATGTTAGGGTCTATCCAAATAGCCATACAATTATATGTACTTTTATATGGCATACTGTGCTGATAATGTTATAATCTTTGTATGGCAAAGACAAGATTTGAATGGGATGAGGATAAAAACCGAGAAAACAAAGAAAAGCACGGTGTCTCATTTGAGTTAGCTCAATATGCTTTTATCGATCCGAACAGAGTAATTGCAAAAGATCTAAAACATAGCCATAGGGAGAAACGCTATTATTGTTTTGGCAAAATCGGAGATGAAATTTTAACAGTTCGATTTACATATCGAACGGATGTAATTAGAATAATAGGTGCAGGTTACTGGAGGAAAGGAAAGAATATATATGAAAAGCAAAATTAAGTACACCGATGAGCCTCTTGGCAAATTAAAAGTTATTGATGATTTTTTACCGCCACCAGAAGATTTGATCTTTAAGAAAGAAAATGTAAAAGTCACCATGTCTTTGAGTAAGTCTAGTGTTGATTTTTTTAAGAAAGAAGCCAAGAAGCATCATACATCTTATCAAGCGATGATCCGCAAGCTGCTTGACTTTTACACAGCACAACATGAAAA
>JAIQZR010000123.1 GCA_021777035.1 Candidatus Scalindua sp.
AGATAATCACACAAAGGCACAAAGGCACGGAGAAAAGTGGGATTAGGGAGGAAAAGAGAGCTTAACCTGCCCGAATAGGTACAGGCGGGGAAACCCGCCCTACAAAATATTATATTTTCTTACTCGTAGGTCGGGTTTTCCTGCCCAAATAGCGAAGTCGGGCAGGTTGAAGTGAATTGATGCACAGGAATTTCAAAGTCGGCGGGTTACCTGCACGAATAGGTGCTATATATATACAATGACATTAAACGATCTTTCAAAATATAAAGATTCATATTTAAGTGAGGCAAGAGAGCATGTTGTTTCGATGAACAGTGCCCTGCTCAAACTGGAAAAAGAACCTCAAAAGATAGAACTGGTAAGTGTGTTGTTTCGTGATGTTCATACCTTAAAAAGCATGGCTGCAACGATGAATTATAATAATACGGCCAGGCTGTGCCATGCTATCGAAGATGTGTTGGACGCGGTAAAGAAAAAGAGAATAAAAACGCAAAGTTGTGTCGATACATTATTTAGATGTTTTGATATTCTGGAGCTGAGTTTAAGAGAGATTAGCAACAACAGAGAAGATCCTGATACTGCTGCGCTTGTAGAAAAACTTAATTCACTAAATGCGATAGATGAAAGTAAAATAACCGGTAAGGAGACGTTTGACGATTTGGAGAACGAAGCGGGAGATGTCAAACTGCCCGTCATGGAAAAAATTAAAACGATAGAAGTCAAAGTAGAAAAACTGGATCTGCTGATGAATTTGACGGAGGAGTTATTGATTAACAAGATGAGGCTCGACCGGATTAAGGAAACCATCCGGCATCCGGAACTAAAAGCAGCTGTAGATATTATGGAAAGGCAGGTAACAGAGATCCAGTACAATGTCATGCAGGCGAGAATGGTGCCGGTAAGTTTTGTATTTAACAGGTTTCTTCGATTGATTAGAGATCTGGCTAAAAGCCAGAAAAAAGAGATTAAACTTGAAATGGATGGAACTGATATTGAGCTGGACAGGGGTGTGATAGACGAAATAGGTGAAAGCCTGGTACATCTTATTAAAAACGCCGTAGATCATGGTCTGGAAACCCCGGACGTAAGAAGAGAATCAGGCAAGCCCCCTCAAGGAACCATAAGGTTGACAGCAAGGAGAAACAAGAGGCTTGTAGTCATAGAGGTTTCTGACGATGGGACAGGCATGGATATCGGGGAAATAAAAAAAAATGCGTTAAAGCTGGGAGTTATATCTGAAGACGCAACAGATGAGGATATTATAAATTCAGTTTTTTCAGGTGTAAGCACTACTAAACACGTTACTCATGTTTCAGGAAGAGGTTTCGGCGTGAATATAGTAAAAGAAAAAATTGAATCCATTGGAGGGTCTATCAAGATTGTAAACGCGGATATGCAGGCGGGGAAAAGGCGTTTCAGCGAATTAAATTACTCGCCAATTTCCGCAGGCACAAAATTTGTGATCGAAATACCTCTTACTATTGCTATTATTAAGAGCTTGTTTGTTAATGTCTCGGGAAGGCTATATGCAGTTCCTGTTGTAAATGTTACCAGATTAGTAACTGTCAGCAGTGAAGAGATAAAAGGGATGTTAAGTTACGAAGCCATTATTATCGACGAGGAGGAAATCCCTTTAACCAGGTTAGATGTGTTGTTCAGGAAGACACCTTCACGGCACGAAAAACAACATGTTGCGATAGTAAGAAAAGGTGAAGAGTTGCTGGGACTGGCAGTTGACTCTTTTATGGGCACACAGGAGATAGTTGTTAAACCACTGAATAGATTATTAAAAGAGAATAAATACTTTGCAGGTTCTACAATTATCGGCTCCGGGGATGTAGTATTAATCTTAGACGTGAACAATTTGATGCTTACAAAGAGAACACTGACTGACACGGAGGGCAGACAGATTGACGAAGGATGAAGGGGATAGTTAACAATAGTTAAATGCGGTTAACAGAGGTTAAAATCGGTTGCAAATAATCACGCAACCGTTATCAATAGGTAAGTCAGTTGGTAAAGCTCGTGTTATTTACTTAATCAGTGTACTTCAAAGGAGGAAATCATGACAGAACGGAAACATCTGAGATTAATAGAAATAGCCAGACTGGCCAGCGAAAATGCTTCCAGGGCGCTATCAAAACTTAGTGGAGAAAAGATTAGGGTAGATGTTTCTAAAGTAGAGATTAAAAAGAATCAGGATACAATTTTTCCTATCCATCCTGAGGCGATGGTAGCAGGTGTATATATGCCTGTTACCGGAGAGATTAAGGGCGCTTCACTATTGGTATTTCCTGAAAAGATGGCAGGTGAAATGTGTGACTGTTTAGTTAGAAGAGAAGCTGGGACAACCAAGCAGTTGACAGAGCTTGATAAATCTGCACTGAAAGAGGTGGGGAATATTATATGTGGAAGCTTTCTAACGGTTTTATCAAATACATTAAAGATTAAAATCATTGAACATGTCCCTAATCTCAGCATTGATATGTATGGTGCAGTAGTAGACCAGATAGTTGCGCAATTTGCCTTAAGTGAAGGAGATGCGTTAGTTTTTGAAGTAAAATTCATTTTTGAGAAAGTTCCGGTAGACGGCTACGTAGTTCTCATATTTGGGATAGAAGAACTGCAGGCAGTCATCAAGGTTTTTGAGGAGAGTGAGTGAGGAGGTTTGTTGGTTTAACTGGATATGTGAGGCGGGAAGCAGAAAAATGCTAACGGTTTTACCCTCTGCATGCTTCTTGTTTTTGGCACATTTTGTCCGAGGAGCGCATCTGCGAAAGGATCTATAAATAATGAATATCGAAGTGTATATGGGTAAGATAGCCATTGGTGAAGAACGTGATATACTGGGTGCACTGGGGATCGGTTCATGTATTGTCGTAACATTGTACGATTCTAACGAAAAAAAAGGTGCTCTGGCACATGCTATGCTGCCATCAAGAAATAACGGAAGCGATAACAGGTATGTAGATGTGGCAATTGAGAACATGCTGGATAATTTGGAGAGTATGGGTGCCAGAAGACAGAACATGGAAGCCAAGATGATTGGTGGCGCTAACATGTTTGGCTTTATTGAGTCAAATCTCGCCAATGAGATTGTTTCATGCGCCAGAGAAACACTGATAAAAGAGGGTGTAAATTTGATTGGTGAGGTCATTGGCGGTTCGCAGGGACGTTCTGTAGAATTCGATGTTTCTTCCGGAATAGTAACGGTAAAAGTTAAATTTTGATGAAATACGTATTCAGTGTAAGTCTGTGGCTAAAGTCTGTGTAAGTCAGTGTATTCACGGAGCGAAAAATGAAAGAAAATACGAAAGAGCAACTTCTCAAAAAGACAAAAGTCTTACAGGCACGGATAGGAGAACTTGAGGATCTGCAAACCAAACATGAAGAGTTAAGGCAGATAGTAATAGAGAGTAACCGTATGTTACAGGAAAATACTCAAAAACTTTTTAATGCTCAACTGGAGCTTAAGGCTCGTGCGGAAAAAGAGAAGAAGTTGGCAGCAAAAGCAGCAGCCGCCGCAGAGAAAAAACGTGTTGTGGCGTTAACAAAATCCAAAAAAGAGATTGAAAAGAAGAATAAAGAGTTAGATCGCCTTAACAGGGAATTAAGAGAAGAAAACGAAAGAATCATTGCTGAGCAGAAAAACATGACTCAACAAGATGAAACAGTGCCCATTTCTCAAAACAGTGAGATGGCTAAATCAAAAGAGCGGAAAGAGATGGAGGCATTAAAGGGGTTAAAAGCAGAATATGGAAATCTTTTAGAGTTTTATATGAAAAATGACAAAAAGAACACAGACGTTTTAATAAAGAAGCTATGCAATGGTTTTATACAGGCTGATTTGCCACCAAAGATGATTGTAGAATTACATATAACTTCAGTTAAGAAAATTGCCGATGATATAGATAAAAGAGCAGAACAGAGAACGGTTTCTGCCGTCAGGATGGTGCTTTTGATGGTTATGACAAAGTATGCAAACCTTCTAAGACAACATGTTAATAAAAACTAAATTAGAATCTACAGAACAGAAAAGGAGACGGAGATGGCGATAAAGAAAGAGACTAAAAAGAATTATACCTTAAAGCTTTTCGTTACAGGCAACACACTTAATTCTACTCGTGCCATTGCTAATTTGAAAATGATTTTAGCAGACGAGCTAAAGGGAATGTATACTCTGAAGATTATCGATGTTTTAAAGAATCCTCAACTGGCAGAGGATGAAAAGATTTTAGCGACACCTACATTGTCCAGAATTCTTCCTCCGCCAATCAGGAGAATAATAGGTGATTTAAGTGATAAAGAGAAGGTACTGATTGGCCTGGATATCATGTAAATGATTATAGTTTTAAATTATTAATTATCATTATCATTCGGTTAGGTTTTTGCAAGTACGGCTTTTTTATACCCGAATCGTCAGCAGAGACGTAGGGCGAGGCTTTAGCCTTGCATTTATGCACAAAAGCAAACCTAAAGGATTGCCCTACGTGTTACATGCAAAAACCTAACCGGATGATAATGATTAATTATGAAACTTATCAGAAAAGACGGATTGAGAATAGAGAAATTACAAGTATGCTCAGAAGCCTGATTGACTCACAAAATTAATCCGGTTACTCTGCTCTGTTATTTAACCGACTAAAGGGAGGGTCTAAATGGCTAAAAGAAAATTTAAGAAAGAGGATAGTACAATCCAAAAGAGTCTAACAGGCATAGAAGGATTTAGTGTTATTGCGGAAGGGGGAATTCCAATGGGAAGGGCTACACTTGTTTCCGGCACCTCCGGTTCAGGCAAAACCCTTTTTTCTATAGAATTCTTGTGGTGTGGAATAAATAGTTTCAAAGAAAATGGTGTCTTTGTTACCTTTGAGGAGACGCCCAATGATATTTGTAAAAATGTTAACAGCCTGGGATGGGATCTTAGAGCCGCTGAAAAGGAAGGCAAGCTTGCTTTTGTAGATGCATCTCCAACGCCAGAAGAACAAAATCCGACTGGCAAATATGACTTTGGAGCCTTGATAGCCAGAATTCTTCATGCGGTAAAAAAAGTCAAAGCCAAACGTGTGTCCGTTGATTCCATTACAGCACTTTTCCCGCAATATCATGATACAGGACTTATCAGGAAAGAACTGTTTAATATTACGGCTTCACTTAAAAGCATTGGCGTGACAACCATGTTAACAAGTGAGCGCCTGCAAGAATATGGAGAAGTTGCCAGATTTGGTGTTGAAGAATTTGTGTCAGATAATGTAATCATATTGCGTAATGTGTTGGAAGGTGAGAAAAGACGCAGAACGATTGAAATTCTGAAATTTCGCGGTACCATGCACCAGAAAGGAGAATTCCCTTTTACGATATCTAAAGATGGTATCAAAATCCTTCCCCTTTCCGGCCTGGAACTTATCCAGCGCTCGTCAACGAAGAGAATCTCACTTGGAAACGTCGACATAGACAGAATGACAGGGGGAGGCTTATTCAGGGATTCCATTATTCTGATCTCTGGTCCTACCGGAACGGGAAAGACCACGATGTCAACTACCTTTGTAGACTCAGGGTGTAATAACAAAGAAAAATGTATTATGTTTGCTTATGAAGAATCCAAGGATCAGCTTGTTAGAAATGGTTTAAGTTGGGGTGTAGACTTAAGGAAACACATGAAGAGTGGACTGCTTAGAATTTTTTGCAGGTATCCTGAGTCGATGAGTCCGGAAGAGCATCTTTTGTTCATCAAAGATCAACTTGAGGAGTTTAAACCTAACAGAGTCACCATAGATTCCCTTTCGGCTATGGAGAGGGTGCTTAGTGTAAATTCATTTAGAGAATTCGTAATTAGTCTTACAAGCTATATAAAATTAAAAGAGATTGCCGGTCTGTTTACAAGCACCACTAAAACACTTTTAGGTGGTGAATCTATAACGGAAACACATATTTCGACTCTTACGGATGCTATTGTGGTATTAAGATATGTTGAGATGCATGGTGAGATGAGAAGGGGAATAACCATTATAAAGATGCGTGGCAGTAATCACGAAAAAGAGATACGCGAGTATGTAATTAGCAAAAATGGAATAAACATAAAAAACCCTTTTGTTGGGGTTGAAGGAATTATGACCGGTATGGCCCGCTCTGTAAATCTGGCCGAAGAAGAATACCTGAAAAGATTAGGATAATTAAAGCGGTGATTGTAGTCGTTAAAAATTAGAATAAGGAAGAATGAAAGGAATAAATCAGTTTGATCAGCCTGGAGTGCTTGTCACGTTTGAATAGCGAAGTCTGGCAGGTTGAAGTGAATTGATGCATAGGAATTTCAAAGTTTTGGTAGGAGCCGTTTCCCAACGGCGACCGTAAGTGTTTAAACGCGATGATTCTATAAGGAAGCCACGAAGACAGGAGAATACAGAGGGGAAGAGCTTTTATCTTTTAATTCATTTTGTATGTTCTTTGAATCAAAATGCCATCTGCCTTTACACGGACTAGCAAATGTTGTTCTAAACCGTTTGATTAAAAATTCATATTATTGTATGATGGGCTCCTGAA
>JAIQZR010000124.1 GCA_021777035.1 Candidatus Scalindua sp.
AATATTTGTTTCCCTTAACTCCTTTAAAATAATTTTCATCTTATGAATAAAATCCTTCTGCGACTCAGAACTTTGGACTTCACCATAATTTAACGCTGGAGATGTTCCACATCTAATCAATTGGCTGGCAATATGATTGCCAGCTCTGGTTTTGGGCAATTCCTCAACGAGCTCCATGATTCTTATAGCAAATTCTATTAATCTATCTTCTAAATCATACTTTTTTGCTGAATTCATTATTCGAAGTTCAATGTTCTTTATTCGACATTTTCAATTATAATTTAAAATTGTCTTTCAAGCCGAACTTAGAAAAAAAGCCTCTTCCCAGCAGACTACAATCAAGTCTCAATTCGAGATTTCCCAATCATGAATATCGAACATCGAATAATGAATTTAGAAATGACTCCCCTACAGCGGCCCCGAAACCCCTCCTGCCCTTCTAATTCTCCAAAAGTGGAAACCCATTAAACCGGCTATTCCAAGAGGGAGAGCTATTGCATGCAAAAGATAAAATCTTAATAGCGTGGGCTGCCCAACTGCAGCACCACCCACCAAGATAGAATTCACGTCTTTTCCCGATTCTAACAATGCAAATGGTCCCTTCGCCCCTAATAACGGAGCGTTCTCACCCATGCTGCATCCTATAGTAACTCCCCAGTAAGCCAGTTGATCCCACGGAAGCAAATATCCTGTAAAACTTGAAAGCATTGTCAATACCAGCAGAATTACCCCTACAATCCAGTTTAATTCCCTTGGAGGCTTGTATGCCCCTGTCAAAAACACACGTAACATGTGAAGAGACACAAACATCACCATTAAGTGCGCAGTCCACCTATGCATATTCCTAATTAAAACACCAAATGGCACAATGTATCGAAAGTCCTCAACATTCGCATAAGCCTTGTTGACATCCGGGTTATAATAAATCATCAGAAACGCACCAGTGCATGAGAGCAATGCAAAGAAAAAAACACTCAGGCCTCCCAGACAAAATGTGTACAGTATTATCCGCTTACCGCCCACACTCATATTGTACGGATGCAACTGCATGATCTTGGCAATGCCACGCATTAAGCTATTTATTGGGGAAAAAGGTTTAAATTCACCAAACAAAAGATCTCCAAATATGGCCTTCCATACCTGCGTACCCTTTGCTAAATCTTTTATATTTTTACCTTTTCCATCTTTATTCTTTTTTTCTTCCATAACCAAGCCAGCTCCTTATCAAAGTAACGGAACAACCTAACCGGATGATACTGAATCAGTACGAAATTTATATTTCAAAACCGTACATCGCTTCAAAGAGGCAGTACATAATCTACGCCTACTATCTTCTCCTTATCAACAATCAGGCGCCCGTCATCACTTACAGTAACCAGCGCACGCGATAAAGGTTTTGGTGGAGGCCCAGCAAAGTTTACCCCATTTTTGTAAAATTGCCCACCATGACACGGACACTTGAATATTTGTTCTTTCTCAAGCCATCGAGGCTGACACGACAAGTGTGTACACACCGCGATAAGCGCATACAAACCCCTCTCCTCCCTGATAATCCATACCTTGCGTGTTTCTATGAGTGTTACAGAGCCCAAAGGATAATCTTCAGGCCTGCCTGCTTTAAAAATACTTGAAGGCTCATACGATACCCTGGGTATCAAGTACCGAACTACGGAAAAACTCCACATAGAGACAAGGCCCCAGAATGACAGCCATGCCCCCCAGAAAAGGCATCTTCTTGTGATCGTCTTTGGATGGTCGAGGAGAGCACCTGGCTCGTAAGACTCGCTAATCTCGGTTGATTCTTTATCCCCTATGGTATTCTTTAAGTATTTTGCGTCTATCTTATCGGCCATATCTGAAATTGCCATCAACGTTAAAAAAGGAAGCTAACCTGCTTCTACATACCAGGAAACACGTGAAAAACTGGAGATGCGTTAAAAAAAAACATAAAGGTAAAAATAATTTGCCTTGGCAGCTAATTTACTTATCAATACAATATATTTTTGTAACACTTAAAAATCGATTCGACTTAAAGAATGGAGTGAGTACCGATGATTAATCGCAAAAAGCGTTCCACTCAAATACGAAACCGCCATAAAAGCGTAAACTCTTATCGCAAAGAAAGTTGCAGAATCACATTCTTAAGAAAACAACCCCGACCACTACCTCTACACACTCTTTTTTTTGACATCCTGTCAATGCATATTGTGATCCAACAAAATCAATGACATTATGTCAATCCCTAAATTGTTTACCGAAGAGAAGTGTCGTTCTAAACATTGTAACAATAAAACACTTGAAATCAAAACATTGAGGTTGTAGAATCTACTGCAATCTTCTAAAAATCCGTTTTAGAGACCCTTGGAATTGTGACACCAAATCAAAGGAGAAGGTGTATGATTAAAAAAACCGTAATTCTATTGACTATAGTTGCCCTATTAACAATATTCTCTCTTTATGGATGTGGTATTGCTAATGAAGCGAATAGCAATTCAGACAGAAACCCCTCAACCACTCAATCAGCTGGAACAACAACAACACACACTGTCGAAATGACTGGTGATTACGAGTTTGCACCCTCTTCATTAACGATTAAGCAGGGAGATAGTGTAAAATGGATTGTAACCGGCGCAAAGGCTCACGAAGTAGCAAGTGGGACAGTAATCGAAGGGGAAGATGGTAAGGAGGGCGTTCCTGATGGTCTCTGGAAAACTGACAAAATGGCTTCGGGAAGCTTTACCTACACCTTTGACTCTACCGGTACATTTCCTTACTACTGTGATGCTCATCTAGACCAGGGGATGATAGGGTCTATTACGGTTGAATAATTTCCTTAAGAAGACTGTAAATATATAATTTGCATCGCCGGCGTAGCGAGTATAGCACCCTTAGATTTACTACGTTATTGATCAACACCCACAAGCATCTTGATTAAATAAGGGTATTAGGAAAATGTTAGCACGCTAATACCTTAAAACCTATTAGAAGTATTGGCCTCTTTTTCCATAACTATTTTAGCTCATCTAAGATTAAGCCAACCCCATGACACTGGCCTCGCAAGGCAATATTATGTTACATAGCAAACTCACGGCAATGAACATTGTTAAGATAGCAATGAGCGCACTGCTCATTCTTTCTTGTATATCGTTAATCGGATGTAGCAGAACGGAGGATGTAGAAACAGATAAAGTGGTCACGCTAATTCAATGGCTTAATGATAGTGACAGCAGCGTCAGGCAGATGGCGGCTGAGCAGCTGGGGGAGAGAAAAGAAATCCGCGCAGTTAAGCCCCTGATTGCTGCATTGAAAGATAATAATAGAAGTGTTCGGTGGAGTGCAGCAGAGGCACTAGGGGAGATAAAGGACACCAGCGCAGTTGGGCCTCTGATTACCGCCCTGAAGGACAATGACAGCAGTGTTCGGTGGAGTGCAACCGGAGCGTTGGGGGAGATAGGCGCACCAGCAGTGGAATCATTGGTTGATGCACTGAAAGATAGCGACAGTAGAATCCGGCAGTATGCAGCGGCCGCGCTTGGGAAAATAAAGGATACACGCGCTGTTCAACCATTGATTACCACCTTGAAGGACACCGACAGCAGCACCCGGGACGCTGCCGCAAGAGCGCTTGGAAAAATAAAGGATGCACGCGCTGTTGAACCCTTAATCGCTGCACTAAAGGACGATGACAGTGGCGTCCGACGGGATGCAGCAGGAGCACTGGGAGAGATAGAGGATACCCGTGCAGTTCAACCATTAATTGATGCACTGAAGGACAACAACAGTACTGTCCAATGGTGTGCGGTAGAGGCGTTGGGAAAGATAAAGGATGCCCGAGCAGTTGAGCACTTAATCGATACACTGGAAGATGATGATAGAGGTGTCTGGAGAAAGGCAGAAGAGGCACTTAAAGAAATAGAGGGAAAATGAAATATTCATTCATAATTTTTGTCGCAATCATATGTCTACCCATAGTCACTGCTTCCTGCAAGAAGCATGAGAAAGTAAAGATAGAAAGACCTGGAGAGGAACAGATACTTACACCAGACCATGGAGGCTTGGCAGAATCCATGAAGAAGGCATCCATATCAATGAGGAGATTGTCAAGAGCGGTAGAATACAGTGACTGGGTACAGATGGATTTATTAACAAAAGAACTCAAAGAGAATATAGGCTTCAATTGCGTTGAATTATATATGATTGAGAATAATGATATTCCACACGAGTTCACGGTACTAAGCAGTAAATTCAACAATGCATTAAATAAATTAATGTTATGCAGTAAAGATCAAGACACCGGTAATGCGAATGTAGAATTTATCAATCTGGCAAAGTCGTGTGACGCATGCCATGAAAATTTTAACAAAGACGCAAAAACAAAATTAGACTTTACAGACGAAGGGCAAAAGTAGACACATCAAAACCGGCTTGATTTTTATGCATCAGCAGCTTCCGTTTTTCCAGTCTCAATTCCGGGAATTTCCGGTTTCGCCTTCCCCTGAGTACTGAATTGCATCTCAAATAGTTTTTTATACAGCCCTCCATATGCAAGAAGTTCATGGTGGATGCCTGTTTCGACAATTCGGCCCTTATCGAGCACCACGATTAAATCCGCGTGCAATATGGTTGACAACCGATGAGCAATAACGAATGTAGTGCGGTCTTTCACCAACCTGTAGATGGCGTTCTGAATGAGTTGTTCTGTCTCTGTGTCCACAGATGAAGTAGCTTCGTCCAGGATGAGGATGCGTGGATTGGCAAGAATGGCACGGGCAATAGCAATGCGCTGTTTCTGGCCTCCGGAGAGTTTTACACCACGTTCTCCTATTACAGAGTTATATCCATTCGGTAATATTGCAATAAAATCATGTGCATTCGCAGCAACAGCGGCACTTTTAATCTCTTTATCAGACGCATCAGATCGGGCATAAGCAATATTTGACTTTATGGTATCGTTGAAAAGAAAAGAATCCTGGAGCACCATGGCCATTTGCTTACGCAGGGATTGGAGCTTGATATGTTTGATATCATAACCATCAATACAAATATCCCCCTTTGTGGGATCATAAAATCTGGGAATCAATTTTGTAAGAGTTGTCTTACCACTACCACTGGGACCAACCAGCGCAATCATCTGGCCCGGTCGAGCTATTATGTTGATGTCATGGAGGACTTCAGTGCCCTGGTTATACATAAAGTTAACATGCCTGAATTCCACGATTCCATGTACCGGCGGCAAATCAACAGCATCATGGTTATCTTTTAAATCGGATGGTGTATCAAGTATCTCAAAGATTCGTTCGGTTGAAACAATAGCGCGTTGTACCTGGTTGTAAAAACGGGTCAAACCGGTAATAGGGCCGTACATCATCTGGAGATAAGGGAAGAATATCACAAATGTACCAACAGAAAGTTGCCCCTGCAACACCTTATATCCGCCCAGGCAGATAACAACTACCGCCCCCATTTCAGTGATAAAGTCGATAACAGGTCGTAAAGTAGAAGCAAGTCGTAATATCTGAATATTCAAGTTGTAGCTTTCGTAGTTCTTCTCCTGAAAACGTTCCAACTCCTCAGCTTCTTTTGCAAATCCGGAAATAACCTTAATACCTGAAATATTATCCTGAATCAGGGAATTAAGTTCTCCTGTTTTGTCCCTCAAAGAACGAAAGGCCTTTCTTATTCTTTTGCCAAAGTTATAAGTACAAATGGAGATAAATGGACAGATTAACAGTGCTATAACGGAAAGCTGCCAGTCAAGCCTAATACAAAAAAAGATAATCCAGCCAAATTTGAACATATCGGTAATAAATGTAATAATCGGGCCAACAATTGCCTGCTCGATTGAATTAACGTCATTCATGAGACGACTCATAATAGTGCCGGTTTTATTATTTTCAAAATAGGAGAGAGGGAGTTGCTGAATGTGGCCATAAAGCTGATTTCGCAAATCATAAGTGAGCCTTTGGCCCAATCCCGCAGAAATGAAACCATGAACCAGCATAATACTGCCGCTGACGGCATTCATAACAATAAAACTCACGGCAAGAAAGATCAGCGTAACAATGGTAGCGTTATAACCTTTAAACCAATTGGAATGGACATACTGAGAGGCGGTTAATAAAGGTTTTGATAGAGGAATAGCGCTCTTCTGTTCGTAGGCATCTGTTTTGTCCAGTGCTTTTGCATCATTCCGATCAAGTTGGGTATTTTTCAAATACTTGTCGGCTATCTTGATCTCATCCACCGCGATACCTAATATCTGTATAGGCAAAACGGCTATGTATGTACTAAGTGCCGCAAGTATGAGAATAATTACAGACTTGTGCCAGTACGGTTTTAAATAACCCAACAATCTGATATACGTGCCTCTTGAAAGGATGACTTTTTTCATAGGTAATATTATAAAAAATGCTTCTACCTGGTATTCAGATACTTATTAATACCGGATTCCCAATAAAGCTTGTCCTCGCATGCTTTAAGCGGGGAGAATTCGGGAATTACAGATAGCGACGTTATATTGGGTATGTGGACATGTCCTAGTCTCTGACTTACGATATTTCAGGATACAATAAGTACTGTGTACAAGGGCACGAGCATCGTGCCCCTACGGTTTAGGACCGTTAACATGTCTATGTTGCAGTGATTTCCTGTCATGTGTTGTTTGCGATTGGAACATGCACTGTAATCTCCTCCTCGGTCAGGTAGCATGCGGGGTCTGCCCCAAATGGGTCACCACACATTTCCTCTGCCCTGACTCCGCATCCCCTGCAAAGATGCTTATGAATACATCTCCCGCACCTGCCCTTAAGATAGTGCGTTTTATCTTTCATCCTGACGAGAATCTCATTTTCCTCATCAAAACAGATGTCGCTGAGTTTCCGTTCCCGAATATTGCCTATTGTCCGGCCCTTCCAATAGGGACAAAGATGCACATTGCCCCGGTAGTCCACGTTTACAATTCTATCCCCTGCCGGACACCCTCCCTGCCTGGCAAGGAGTTTTTCCATCTCGACAGCGAGCTCCGGCTCACGTTCTGTAACACGTTGCAGAAGATAAACGCCGTCGTCATATAACTGTTCGGTAACAACCTCCATCTCCGAATTTTTCATTGCATAATCAATGAGGAAGTCTATGATTATACGTCTCTCTTTTTTCACGGTCTTCCAGTCTCTATCTCCAAAGTGCTGGCAAACTGCAAATCTTTTCAGTCCCGTATTTTCGATAGCCTCTATTATAAACGGCATCTGAGATAGATTGAAGTCTCCAATCGTAATCCTCACACCACATCCAACCCCTGCGTCTCTGAGGTACTCCACGGCAGGCAAGGCTTTCCCCAGCCCTGCAGTAACGTCCATAGCACCACCCATCTGAGAAAACCCGTCCATATCAATTCCCACATAGGAGATACCTGACTCTGCGATCTCCTTTGCGGTTTGCTCTGTTATAAGGGCAGCGTTGCTGGATAAAATAATCCTCAGCCCTTTATTGTGAGCATGACCTGCAAGTGTGAAAAAGTCATCCCTGGTTAATGGTTCTCCCCCGTAAACAGAAACCATAGGAACCTTTATTGACGCCATGTGATCAATAAACTCTGAAGCCTCCTGCGTGGTTAACTCATCGCCATCTGCCTCAAAAGCGGAGCCGAGGTGGCACATATCGCAGGAGAAGTTACACTTTCGAGTAATATTCCAGGCAACCATGGGGGCTTTGACATTTGCGTATCTGATGAGATGTTTTGGCACCTCATCAGCCCTTTTGTTGTGGTGTTTTTTTACATCGAGGGCAGTCTCCCTTACCTTGAGCAATCTGCTGAAGTTAATCATGCAGGGCCTCCTGCACTGGCTTAGCGATTTCCTTCTCGGTTAAATAGCAGCTGGGATCAGGGGCGCCAAAATCATCATAAACCGCCATGGCTCTGGCCCTTGAGCCGCCTCTACAGATTTCCAGAAATCTGCAATTTGCACACTTACCACGGAACAGGCTTTCTCTGTTTCTCAGCTTCCACAGGAACTCATTATCACTATTCCAAATATCATTAAAGCTTTTCTCCCTAATGTTCCCCAGTTCTGTTTTCAGGTGCTGACTGGCGTAAACATTACCTACCTCGTCAATGTATGCAAGTTTTTCCCCGCAACCTTCACCGCCATTACGGAGAAAGTGTTCGTACACCGCCTCGGCTTTTTGTGGGTTTTCCTTCAGAACTTGCATGTAAATGTAGGCGGCATCAGCGTAGTTTCCAACGGTGAGCACTTCAAGATCGTGATTGTGGCTGTTTATCTCAACGGTCTTCTTAAACAGACTATTCACGGCTTTCCGTCGATCATCTGGTGACAGATCATTATTCATAAGATCTCTCCCTCGACCGGCATACTCAAGATGATAAACACAGAGACGGTGAAAACCTTCCTTAACCAAGAGTTCCATAATACCTGAAAGTTCATGATAGTTGTGCCGTGTCATAGTAAACCTCAGTCCTGTCTTTATCCCGGCATCGCAGAGATTCCGCATCCCCTGAAGCGCATTGCTGTATGCATCTACGCTGCCCCTGAAGTAGTTATTCGTCTCAGCCAGACCATCCAGACTGACGCCAACGTATCCAAAACCAGCATCTGCCGCCTTTGCAGCTATCTCCGGGGTAACTGTAGTACCATTGGAAGAGACTATGACCATCAAACCTATCTCCCTGGCATACCGCCCCAACTCGAAAACATCCGCCCGTAAAAAAGGCTCGCCACCAGAGAGTATCAGGAATGGGGAACCGCAGTCCTTCAGTTCATCAAGCATCTTTTTTGCTTCATCAGTAGAGAGTTCTCCTTCAGAGACTGTGTTGCCACCGGAATAACAGTGCATACAATTTAGATTGCACCTCTTCGTCGTGCACCATACTACAACCGGTGCAGATCCCTCACTGCGCTTATGGCGAAGTGCCTTGTTTTCAAGTTTCTCCGATACCAGTATCCTGCTAACTTCTATCATGTAACCTGACCTTTGCCCCGCTAATCTCCTCCTCTGTCAGATAG
This sequence comes from Candidatus Scalindua sp., assembly GCA_021777035.1. Classification (GTDB taxonomy): domain Bacteria; phylum Planctomycetota; class Brocadiia; order Brocadiales; family Scalinduaceae; genus Scalindua. The sequence goes on from JAIQZR010000124.1 coordinate 9,021, forward strand.
CACGCTGGGTCTTCCCCGAAAGGATCACCACAAGCCACCTCCGCCCTGACCCTACATCCCATGCATAGGTGACTAAGCTTACACCTCCCGCACTTGTCCTTAAGATAGCGCGTTTTGTCCCTCATCTTGGCAAGGATCTCATTTTCCTCGTCAAACCAGATGTCGCTGAATTTCTTCTCCCGAATATTGCCAATTGTTCGACTCTGCCAGTAGGGGCAAAGGTGCACGTCCCCTCGGTTGTCCACGTTCGCAAGCCCGTCTCCTGCCGGACATCCACTCTGCATGGCAAGGAGTTTTTCCACCTCAGCAGCGCGCTCCGGGTCGTGCTCCGCAACATTTTGCAGCAGATAAATACCGTCAGCATAATTATCAGCCGTGACAATATTCATGCCGTTACTCACCTTGGCCTCCTCTATTACGTAGTCCATCACCTCTCTCCTCTGATCGTTGAAGATATCCCAGTCAATAATCTCCTTACCTCTGCCACCGTATACAAGTTGAAAGAGTGAGAATCTTGGTATTTTCTCGCGTCTGGTTATCTCAAGAACCTTGGACAGCTCATCATAGTTCTGATTTGTAATGGCAAACCTTACGCCCGTCCTGACGCCTACCTCCATGAGATACCTCAGCCCCTGAATCGACTTCTCAAAGGCCCCCTTAGCACCCCTGAAACTATCATGAACTTTCTCAGTACCGTCCAGGCTGACACCTACATAGGCGAAACCCGCATCCTTGATCTTCTTTGCTGTCTCCCTGGTTATAAGGGTGCTGTTGGTCGATAGTATGGTTCTAAGCCCCTGCTTCATGGCGTAGACATTAAGTTCATATATATCTTCTCGCAACAGCGGCTCGCCACCAGAAAAAACAAGCATAGGCGATTTTATTGCCACCAATTCATCGATCATGTTCATCGCTTCCCTGGTCGTAAGGTCACCCATATCTTCCTCTGACCCTGCATCTTCTGGTCCCACTGCGTTAATATAACAATGGGCGCAGCTCAGATTACACTTCCTGGTTACATTCCAAACCACCATAGGAGAAGCTGTCTTGGAGAAGCGAAGCATCCACTTTGGTGTCTTCTCCTTAACTGCGGAGTACCTTTTTATCTCGTTCAACGTTTCCGTGCTTTGTAAAAGTTTCGTACAATTTATCATTCGGCACCGCATCTTTCAGTCGGAAAGAAAGAAAAAATAAAACAGGCACGGACAAACTTTGTTTGTCCGTGCCTACCTGTAATCTACCTAAATAATCCTGAAAACCTGTTAATACACGTCGTGTACCGTGTTATATACATTGAACTTACCAGTAGGCGTGAGAAGGTTTGGTATCCTTGCTTTCTCTGTAAGGGTCTTGTCATCAAAAATCACTATCTCGCCTGCCTGGCCCTTGTCAGCATCTCCCAAATTGCCCCAGATGCTTATCCAGACTTCGTCACCTGCTTTATTGTACTCCATATGCACAGCCTTGCCATAGTCTGCGACTTTCAAAGTCTTGAATATCCCGGCGTCCATATTTTCCTTGTCATATACAACAACACTTGTCCGATCTTTCGTTTTCTTACCAAGGGGAGAGTCAAGCCAGACCCATTTGCTATTCGGATGGGTCTTAATAAACAGGTTGCCGGAGCTAAGCGCATTTATTTTCCTGACCACTTTCCAGGCACTATCCGGGTGGTTCACCGGATCCGTGCCTATCACTGACACCACACTATCGCCAATATGTCCTGAGGCCCAGACCGGTCCGTACTCCGGATCGACCCAGTTTGCCCCTCTTCCAGGATGCGGTTTAATGCCACCGGTATCGACAAGGGCAACAAGTTTCTTTTCCTTAGCATCTATTACGGCAATCTTGTTCCTCGCGTTTGCTGCCACAAGGAAGTAGCGTTTGGTTGAATCCCAGCCTCCGTCATGCAAGAAGCGTTCGGCCTCAATCATTTTAATTGCCGGATTGTCTGGGTCAGAATAATCCACGAGCCATACCTGCCCTGTTTCTTTAATGCTCAAGACCCATTCCGGTGCGAAGTGCGACGCTACAATGCTGGCTACACGCGGCTCAGGGTGAAACTCTTCTGTGTCGTAAGTAAATCCCAGAGTACTCACTATTTTAATCGGCTCAAGAGTGGCGCCATCCAGAATCACAAACTGAGGCGGCCAGTAACCGCCGACTACAGCGTACTTGTCTTCGAAGCCTTTGAACTTGCTCACATCGACAGATCGCGCGTCAAGAGAGCATCGAATCTCTGCTACTGTGTCAGGCTTTTTCATCCAGAGGTCTATTATTGTGCACTTGCCATCTCTGCCAATAGAATACACGTATCTTCCAGACATTGACATCCTGACGATATGAACAGCATAACCTGAATCTATAGTACTCACTACCTCTTTGGTATCGCCATCAATAATCGCTATCTTACCAGCATCGCGTAAAACCACGGCAAACATATTCTCCACATCACGATTATGCTCCGGCTTGGTAGGACGTTTCTCCGGCGGAATCAACACCTTCCAACTACCCCTGACAGACTTCATATCCCACTGAGGCGGAATAGGAGGTTCGTTCATAACATACTTTGTTAAGAGGTCTGTCTCTTCGCTGGTAATAGTACCCATTTTCCCCCAGCCTGGCATGCCTCCACCAGTCCCAAACCATATAAAATCTCTGATCTTCTTTATTCCCTTAGGTATTGTCTTCACGGGTGTCAGATCCGGCCCGGTGGCCCCTTTCCTTAGAACTCCGTGACAGCCTGCGCAACGGTCAAAGTAAATCACCCTGCACTTCTCGAACTCTTCAGGAGTAAGGGAATACGCTGATGGATCAGCTTCTGGCGTTGCTACTTTTTCCGTTTTAACTTCTGACGATACTACCGGTTTTGACTTAACTTCCTCATTGGCCGTCGCATAAGTACCACATACCATAAAAGCGACAACTAACATGATTGCAATTACAAATCCTCTCATAACTTTTACCTCCAAGAGATTGACTTTGATAAAAATATCCACCTTTTAGGACTTGCCTCATCCCCCCCCTTCCATAGTTCTAAAAGTTTCAAAAGAAAATATTTAAAATATAAACACTCATGGCTTGACTGTCTTCTGTGCAAGCTTATGTTCCTACCTGTAAGCCATCGCTTTGTCTAGCTATGGCTAAAATATCCCCTCCCCCATTGTTCTAAGACAAACTGCCAACCTTGCTATGCACAAAACCATCAAATATTTTAAACGGACTACCATGAAACAATTTCTCGAAGATAAAATAGCACTTATATTTTGATCTGTAAATTGATGCTATCCTCCATTTATGCCTTTTTTTTGCTTAATCCTTAAAAGCAAAACCACTTATTTGCGAAATATTTTCTATCTATGACAGTATATTTAAATACCATGTCTCTTAAAATCGCGCAAAAGATGTACCACGTGTGAAAAGATAAACATAATAGATGCGACTGCCTAAGTGATTGATTTATATACACATAAATGTTTACCCTTTTAGCAAAGCAAGCAGCTTGACACTCGCACACAATTTTTTTTGACAATTTGTCAATTTGCGTGGTGGTTCAAGGAGATGAAGGACATTCTGTCAGGGATTAATATATTGCCAGAAAGCAGAAAGAGACGGCACAGTGATTTTCAAAAACTGAATCTATAATGATGTGCAAATTTGTCAAGATACCTAATTTTAAACTGCCTATTAAAAATGATAATTGTTTATCTTGTTCCGAGGAAACGTTGTATGAAAAACAGCAAACCGTATCAAAGAACATATTTGAAAAACTTTTCTATCTAAGCCTAATCTACTTTTTCAGACTCATTCTTTGCTTGCGCAATGATCGCCGGAACAAGATGTGATGGGACTATATCATAATGTGAAAGCTCCATACTATATGAACCCCTTCCACCTGTCATTGATTTCAACTCTGTTTCGTAGTTTTTTATCTCATCCATGGGAATACTTGCCTGAACTACCTGGAGGTCGCCAAAAGAATCCATACCCTGCACCCGGCCTCTCCTGGAAGAGAGGCTACCTGTTACATCGCCCATAAACACAGAGGGGATAGTTACCTCTATGTTAACTACAGGCTCCAGCAAAACGGGCTTAGCATCGTTAAATGCCAGATGAAATGCCTTTGATGCCGCTATCTTAAACGCAGCTTCTGAAGAATCAACATTATGAAATGAACCGTCGTATAGTTCGACCTTCACGTCTACTATCGGATTATTGCTTAGAACCCCATTTGCTATTGTTTCTCTTAAACCCTTTTCCACAGCCGGAATATACTGAGATGGAATTGATCCGCCTACAATTTTACTTACGAATTCAAAACCGCTACCCCTCTCCAGAGGTTCTATACGCAAATAAACTTCCCCATACTGCCCCTTGCCCCCAGTCTGTTTTTTATGTTTATATTGTGCACTTGCTTTCGCTGTAATCGTTTCTTTGTGTGGGATCTTTGGCTGTCGCGCCTCTACCTCAATATCATAACGACTCCTTAATCTACTCAAGATCACATCCAGGTGTAGATTACTCATACCCGTAACAACTAATTCATGCGTCTGAGCGTCTCTAGAAACCTTAAACGTACTGTCTTCTGCTGCCAGCCTGTTTAGCGTCTCGCTTATCTTCTGTTCCGCCCCTCGGCTTTTAGGTTCAATAGCCAGAGAAGCCATAGGCTTTGGAAATACAATATCCTTAAACTTAACTTTCGCGTGAGGATCACATAGTGTATCAGAAACCGATATGTCTTCGATTTTCGATATTGTAACAATGTCACCAGGTATGGCCGTTTCTATTTCCTGTTGTTCTTTTCCGAAAGTTTTGAACATATGTCCGATCTTCTCATTCTTCTTTGAACGCACGTTGTAAATCTCAGGATGACCCTCCAATGTACCGGAATGTATTCTAAAGAAACTAAGTTTACCAACAAATGGGTCTGTAATCGATTTGAACACCTGCGCACTAAAAGGAGCATTTTTTGAAACTTCCACATCTTTTTCCTCTTCAGATACCTTATCACCATTCACACTCATGCACTTACAGGCCAGGCCTTTTTCCGGAGAAGGTGTAAATTTCGCAATTACATCTATGATACCTTCAATACCCAACCCACTCTTGTTCTCGCAACATAAAACAGGTACAATACTGCCCGCAGCGATTGCTGTGTTAAAGCACCCCCTAAGAGTTTCATCAGATATTTCCTCCCCATCAAGATATTTTTCCAGTTGAGTATCACATACAGAGACAGTGCCTTCAACCAACTTCTCACGGCAGTCATCAACATCACCAATCACGTCACCTGGCATTTCATCAGGCAGATTCAAGATGTCTACCACCCCTTTAAACTCCGCCCCATGACCTACAGGCAACATTAAAGGCAGGCACTCTTCACCAAATATATTTTGAATTGAATCTAGAAGTGCGGGATAGTCAATATTCTCACCATCCATCTTTGTGATTACAACCACTCGAGCCAGCCCTGCTTTACTGGCAATCTCCCACATTTTTTGAGTATTGACTTGGATTCCGCTTGTTGCTGAAACTACTACTATTGCAGTTTCTACTGCATTTAAAGCACCTATTGAACCGTTTATAAAATCGGGATATCCAGGCGTGTCTATTACATTAATCTCTTTGTCTTGCCAATTGCAATGTAGCACCGAAGAATCAATGGTAGTCTTCCTCTCTTTTTCCTCCGAATCAAAGTCTGAGACGGAAGTGCCATCATCAACACTACCTAAACGCTTTGTAGCTCCTGTCTTAAATAATATACCTTCTACCAGCGAAGTCTTTCCTGACGCACCATGTCCAACAAATGCCACGTTTCTAATATCTTTCGTTTCATATTGTTCCATTGTCGCCTCCTTAGAGAGTCCACTATTGCCAATTTTTTCAATTCATAATTCACCAAAATTCTTGAGAATCATTAAGCCGTAATGCTGGCTTTTCTCAGGATGAAATTGCATTGCAAATACATTGTCAATCGATATCATGGATACAAACGAGACACCATGATCCGTCTCGGTAGCAACAACATCATCCCTATTCGGAATCACATAATAAGAGTGTACAAAGTACATATATGGGTCTGCCGGTAAGCCTTTTAAGATTGACACTTTTTTCTTCTCTCGTATTGTGTTCCAGCCCATATGAGGTATTTTCAATTTCTGATTGTCTGCAATGGACAACACCTTAATCGTGTCTGTACCCTCTCTGGGTCTGCCAGCCTTAAATCTAACTACCTCACCAGGAACTATGTCCAGGCCTTCATGCACTCCATCCTCATGGCTTCTCGTAAAGAGCAGGTGAAGCCCAAGGCAAATCCCAAGAAAAAGCTTGTTCTGTTTTATATGGTTTTTTATTGGCCCTATTAGATTTCTTTCCTGCAAACCATCTTTCGCATCCTTAAAGGCACCAACACCCGGTAAAACAATTTTTTCAGCATTTTCTATAATTTCAGGATTATCAGTTACAACCGCATCAAAGCCGACTTTCTCAAATGCCTTTTCTACACTCCGAAGGTTACCCATTCCATAGTCTATAATCGCTATCATTCGTCTGCCAGAACAACAATCTCCACTCTTCGATTTTTCTTCTTTCCACTCTTGTCCTTGTTGCTTGCAACAGGTTGGTTTTCTCCAAAACCAGCAATATACAACGACTTCTGATCCAAATGGCAATTATCTACTAGATAATGAAGCACTGTCGCAGCCCTCACGGCAGAAAGTTCCCAATTGGACTTGTAAACTTGCTTTGTGCGTTTGATGGGATCACTATCAGTATGCCCCTCAATCCTGATAGTTTCATTGGGAAAATCTTTTTTGAGCACACTACACACTTTTGACAAACTGGACTTTGCCTCCTTTTTCAGTTTAATCTGCCCAGAATTAAATAAAACTGACGACGGGAGTACAATAGAGATGTGACCTTCCTTGATCTTGACACTTACACCTGTTCCCTTCAGACGCTGCTCCATATTGCGCCTTGCCCTCTCTAATTTATCCTTCTCTTGAATTAATTTTGATATTTCTTCCTCGCTGGCAGCATATTTACTATTCAAACCCTCTTTTTCACTTTGCAGCTCTTCTATTCTTTGAGACATAAATACTTTTTCTTCCCGAAGACTCGTCAACTCTCCGCATCCCACAAAAATGGCCATCAACGATAAAAAGAAACATCTTACAAATCCTGACTTGAAACCCATAAACACCTCCATTCTCTAAAATTGAAACTACAAGAGTTGAAAAACTTCTTAATAATAGTCTTACATATTTACTCCTATATTATTTCTCTTAACTTGTTAAAGGTGTAAATTATTAAATAAAATGTAAAAAAAGTGCCACATAAATATCTAAATACTCATCAATAATCTCTACAGAAACATCTTTAAACAGCAAACATATAAAAGCGGCCAATGACAAAAACGGACCGTAAGGAATCATATTCCCCCTCCTTGAAATAAGCCTGGGTACACTAAACAATAATCCAAAAAAAGGGGCCAGGAAAAAAGTTGCAACAGCTAACTTCCATCCTAAAAAGCCGCCTATTACACCCATTAGCTTTACATCACCAAAACCCATGGCATCTTTTCTTAATATCAGTTTGCCAATTATACCACAGAAAAAAATCATTCCTCCTGAAACAAGGATCCCTACCACCGATGCCAGCAAGGAAATCATCCATTGGTTTGCACTATTATCAAAATATCCTAGCGTACTATCTAAATTATGAAATCCTGTACACAAAAGGCCTGCTATTATGGCCAAAATCAGCCCGGTGTACGTAATTTCATTAGGTATGATGTACAATTTTAAATCTACAAAAGAACCAACAATAAGGAGGCAACAAAAGACCAGATAAAAGATATAATCAGAAACTAAATCACCACTTATTATCAAGACGCTATGGAACAGCAACAGGAAGACAATGCCTGTAATTATCTCTATTATTGGATATAGTACTGAAATTTTATGTTGACAATGCCTGCATTTGCCTCTGAGAAAAAGATAGCTTAAAACCGGAATATTGTCATACCATACTATGTGTTTACTACAATTAACGCATTTTGAAGCTGGCCACAACAATGAAATTTTTTCGGGAATTCTACAAATGCATACATTTAGAAAACTTCCTATAACGAGCCCCAGGCCGAAAACCCATAGTTGAATAATAATTCCCTGTAAACTTAAGTATTCCACTTTTAAATTATGTGTGTGTTATGTTAATAGAACGTTATTTCGTTTTCAAGTAGAAATATCTTTTAGTTCAAGCTCTACGCCATCTTTGTACATCATGTCGTTATTGTTATACATACTATTTATTTCTCTCCGAAATGGCCGCCTGAGCACATAGGCAATAGAGCAATTCCCATTGTTTTGTTTAAGATCCTCCATTTTATCTCCCAAACCGAAGCCAACTGTTTTGAATGAAACATCTCCCTGCCTCACATAAAAACCCAAATGATTACCATTAACTCCAAAACGGCGTATCTGGCCAACAGCCTTTACATTCCTGGTCGCAAAAACGGGAACCTGATTACCTTCTCCATGTGGAAACAAACATTCTATCTCCTTGAATAAAGAGTTTGAAATTGACGACAACTTAACTTCAAGATCAATATTTAGTGTCGGAATTAAATCTTCCTCTTCCATCTGCTCCGTTGAAACGGTATTAAAAACTTCCTCAAACTCAGGAATATCTTTTTTTAATATTTTCAACCCTGCGGCTTGTGCATGCCCCCCAAATGAAATCAGCATCTTCCTGTCAGTAAAATATTCCTGACATTTTAGCAAAGCGTTATATAAATTGAAATCTGGGATTGATCTCGCAGAACCATGCCCTACCTCGCCATCAGTCGCAATTATAATGACCGGTCTGTAGAATTCCGATACAAGCCTTGAAGCAACAATGCCTATTACCCCCTGGTGCCAACTGTCATCCGATATTATAATTGCCATTTTTGAGTCAATATCTACATCATTTAATATCTGCTGCCTTGCCGATTTTAATATTTCACTTTGTATTTTCTGCCTTCTCTTGTTTTCACTTTCCAAATATTCGGCCAACTCCTTTGCTTCATTCTCGCATTTTGCAGTCAACAGTTCTACTCCCTTTTTTGCCTTTCCTACTCTTCCGGCAGCATTGATTCTTGGCCCTAAATTAAATCCCACATGTGATGACCGGATCGTTTTGTCTTTAAGCCCTGCAATCTCTTTAAGCGCATTAATTCCAGGATTTTTAGAATTCTGCAGAGCACTAAGACCGTACTTTGCCAATATTCTGTTTTCCTGCTTTAAAGGAACAACATCAGCGATTGTGCCTAAAGCGGCCAACCCTATTGCGTCCATAAGAAAATCTTTAAACTCACCTGCGACTTTCTTATTTGGTGGGCGAACAGTCCCCATCCGTTCTGTCTTTTCCAGCCCAGCTGGGTCATTTGCACGAGCAGAGGCAACTTGCCCTAATGCCCACGCAAGCATAAAAGCAACTCCGACACCAGCAAGCTCTCTGAATGGATAATTTGAGGTCGTCAATTTAGGGTTAATCAGCCCAAAAGCATAATCACAGCCACAAGGTACTGAGTTCTGCTCCCCAGTACCTTTGTCTCCGTCTGATAATTTGTCTCCAGGCTCATGATGATCAGTAATTATAAGATCAATACCTTTTTCTCTGGCGAATTTAGCTTCCTCAAAAGAGTTAACACCACAATCAACGGTAATAATAACTTTTGCGCCCCTTTCGCTTAGCGTCTCGATTGCACTAACACTTAAACCATAGCCCTCTTCCAGGCGATCCGGTATGTAATAATCAATTAAGGATTGCTGGTTCCAATACAATTTGGAAAGTGTCTCAAGGCACTTCACCATCAATGCTGTTGCAGAAATACCATCAACATCATAATCACCATACACCGTGATTTTTTCACCTTGACTTAACGCATCAATAATCCTCTCACTCGACTTTTTGATATCGGGCAGCAACATCGGATCACTCAGCAAAGATAGATTTGATTGTAAAAATATTTTGGCAGATTCCACATCAGTAAGACCTCTATTAATCAACAACTGTGACAACAATGGAGAAACACGAAGTGCATCAGAAATCTCTGTTTGGAGACTTACATTCAAAGGAGGGCATACCCATTTTTTTTGAGATAATTCCCGGATGATCATTCAATTTATAATTAATTGACTTTTAATTTAGCTTACGAGAACAGCACCGTACTATCAATTTATGTGCAAAGCAAGGCATCCTGCATCTTCTCTATAAATCCTTGATTGAAGTGCTTCGTTCCCAGACAAGGGTTGACTATATAAAACGGCACATTAAACCCGAAAGCAAACATTTTCTCTTTGCATCCATCTATCTCTTTGGCTGTATGATTTTTATGTATGTTAATGACAACAAAGTCTATCTTATCAAGCAATAGTCTGGCAGACCTCTTTATTTTGTCTATTGTTGGAGATACAACCAAAATAGCCACATCCGCGCTTTGAACACGAAGAAAACTATTGCCTTCAATTACCAAATTATGTTCTCTGTCAAAGCAATCCAACGAAGCCTCAATTCCGGCTTTTTCTACATTCGCATCAGATTGCAGCCAGACAACTTTACAGGCCCCCGCTCTTGACAACAGATCAGTATCTTTTCCTTTTTCCCTTAAAACGCTATCACTTGTTACAATCGTAAAAGGCTCATATCCGTCATCACACGTATGACAGTCCGTGTGTCTGGGGCAAGAACCTTCATGCCTTATGGTAATTTTTAGAGCACTCCATGAACTTTCAGGAAAAAACAGGTCAGGTGAGTGTTCTATTGCTCCATAAGAAGTACTAGCTGCATGCTGCAATATACGCCTGTGACTGACTATTTTCTCACTATTTTTGTTAAATAATTGTGTTCGTCCAGATAAACTACTCAAAAGAAATGATGCTATAGTAGTCTTGCCTACTCCACTTGACGTTCCTGCAACTACGACTTTCTTCATTTTATTAGAGCTTCATATTCGTTTATGAAGTACCTGATTGTAGATAGTACGGGATTTGGGGCCGTTTGTCCAAGCCCACATAAAGAAGCAGTCTGTGTAACATATGCCATCTCTTTTAGATCCTCTATATCACTTCTGCAACCTTCTCCCTTGGTTATCTTTGTCAATATATCCAGCATTTTTCTTGTGCCGACTCTACAAGGCACACATTTACCACATGATTCTTCCTGTACAAATTCCATAAAATACCTTGAAATATCAACCATCGAAGTATCATTGTCCATGACTATCAAACCACCAGACCCCATGATAGCACCAACCGCCTTTACAGATTCATAATCTATCGGTAGATCCAGGTGTTCTTCAGGCACACAGCCACCTGAAGGGCCTCCCATCTGTGCCGCCTTAAAACCGCGGCGACCTGGTATTCCACCTCCTATATCAAAAATAATCTCTCTCAAGGTTGTTCCCATTGGTACTTCCACCAAACCGGTATTCTTTACCTTACCAGCCAGTGCAAAAATTTTGGTTCCCGCACCATTTTTTGTACCAAGTTGCTTATACCATCCAGCACCTTCTGCAATTATCACCGGTATATTAGCTAATGTCTCTACATTGTTAATATTAGTTGGCCTATTCCACAATCCGGAGTTTGCAGGAAAAGGAGGACGAGGACGCGGCATTCCCCTTTTACCTTCAATAGATGCAATGAGGGCTGTCTCTTCACCACAGACAAAAGCGCCTGCTCCCATTTTAATTTCCAGATCAAAATTGAACCCGGAACCAAGAATATTATTGCCCAGCAAATTCAGTTTTCTGGCCTGTGCAATCGCATTCCTGAGATGATTAACGGCAATTGGATACTCAGCCCTCACATAAACAAAGCCTTTTTCAGCACCGATTGCACGCGCAGCAATCAGCATTCCCTCAATCACCGCATGAGGATCACCTTCCAGGATGGCTCTGTCCATAAAAGCCCCAGGATCACCTTCATCGGCATTACATATTAAATATTTAGTATCGCCTTTCGCCTTTCTACAAAAACCCCACTTAAGCCCTGTGGGGAAGCCGGCACCTCCACGACCTCTTATACCGGAGCGGGTAATTTCGCGGATTATCTGTTCCGGATCAAATTCAAAAAGTGCCTTTGCGAACGCATCATATCCTTTTCTTTCTATATATTGTTCGATACTGTTCGGATCAATAATCCCACAATTTCTTAAAACAATTTTATTCTGTCTGCTATAAAACGGTATGTCCTTCAGATACGGAATTTTTTTACCGGCTTCTGCATAACAGAGCTTATTAATAACCTCTCCTTTTAAAACTGTACTGGCAATAATGTCCGGCACAATATCCACGGTAACCCTGCCATAAAAAACACCAGGAGGATCTATAGTCATAACCGGAGCCCTTGCACAGAGACCTTGACACCCGGTCTCTACAACCTCGACCTTATTCTGTAATTTTTGTTTTTTAATCTGTTTACTGAACTCCGCATAAACTTCTTGAGCGCCCAGAGCCCGACAACCGGTCATACAAATAGATACTTTGACCTTATCCTTTTTAACCTTCTTATCACTTGATTTTCTCATAGCAATAAGATCGTCATACGATTTTAATCTTTTTAACATTTTCTATCCCTAAGTATTAGTTTGAATATTCTTTCACAATATCCGTCACCGTGTCTGTCGTCAACTTACCAAAATATCTATCATCTACCATCATTACCGGTGCAAGAAAGCATGTTCCAATACACGCAACTGTTTCCAGAGTAAATTGATAATCTGCCGTCGTTTCCCCTTCGACCACGTTTAAATACTCCTTTACTCTCTCTTTGACGTCATCCACACCTTTTACATGACAGGCAGTACCGTTACAAATTTTTACCGCGTGCTTACCACGCGGTATAAGAGTAAATTGTGAATAAAACGTGACAACACCAAAGACCCTTGTCAGTGGCACATCCGTTAACCTGGATATCTCTTTCATTACCGATTTCGGTAAGTATCCATATTTATCCTGGGCTTGTTGTAAGATTGCGATCAGGTTCGATTCATAATCATGAACATATTCTGAAATAATCCTGGCCACAGGTTTTAGATCTATGGTTTTATCTTCCACGTCTCCTCCTTAATATCATGAACTAAAATGCCCTGCTGATATAGTTTACGGCATTCCTAAATATGGCAATTCCATCACCTTCTGCTTTTAATCCTTCCCTTGTCCATCTTGGATGCTGAGTCGGATCAATATGACGTTCAGGATGCGGCATCATGCCAAGGATCCTTCCTGTTGAATCGCAAACTCCGGCAATATTACCCGAAGAACCGTTTGGATTCCATGGATAACCAGACATATTACCATCTTTATCAACATATTTAAATACTATTTGCCCGGATTTATCAAGTTTCTCTATCTCTTCCTGGTTCTCTGCAACAAATTTCCCCTCAGCGTGGGCTATTGGAACATACATGAAACTATCATTATCAACAAAAACAGACCTGTTTGAAGCTGACTTCAAATAAACCCATCTATCCTCAAATTTATTTGAGTCATTGTAAGCCAAAGTGAATCGCTGTTTATCACCGGCCAAAGATGTCTGGAGCCCCTTCACCTCCGGCAATAGTCCCATTTTCATTAAAACCTGAAAGCCATTACAGATACCAATTATCAACTTACCATCGTCAATAAACCTCATAAGTTCATCCAATACCTGTTGTCTGAGCTGATTTGCCAGAACCTTTCCTGCGGCAATGTCATCCCCATAGGTAAATCCACCAGGCAAAACAAAGATATGATATGGGCTTAATAAACCTTTTACCTTAACCAATTGATTAACATGCATCAGATCCACATCAGCACCTGCTTTTTCAAGTGCATACTGCGTTTCGTAAGCGCAGTTAGTTCCAGCCGTACGAAGTATTACGGCTCTGGGTTTATTATTATTTTTTTCTACTGCCATAGTTATAATTTAGTCATTTAGGTTAAGACTGGACTCCCGGCAAAAGCAGGAGTATTTCCTCTCTTTCGAGAGGACTCCATAACCGGAATCCTCTCGAAAGAGAGGAAATTTATGCATTTAATATTTAATTTACAAAGTAAAGGTTGACTGCCATTTATTATTTCGTTCTGTTTTATAGATATCATTTTCGTCCTCACAAATATAGTGAGACAAGTGCGAGAGCTGGATAAGGTGAGTCGTACACAAAAGAACTGAGCAATTATAATCATCTCATAAAATAAATGCAAACCGTTTTAAATCAACTGTTTTAAATCAACATAATTATTGAATATGCAAAAAAAATTACGTATCATTTTACTTTAGTTTAACTGAGCCACATAGCTTCGGATAGTTTAATAAAATAAAAGGAAAATTTAATTGAACAAACATATCACAATTGACCCTCGTATATGCAACGGCAAACCAGTAGTTTCTGGTACACGAATACCCGTTACGGTAGTATTGGATCAGGTTGCGACCGTCCTCCAATATTGTCACTCGGTCATTGAGCATACCGAGCTTGAAGTCAAAAGAATTTGAGAATCGGTTAGTTATTGTAAAATCGACAGGAATTCGATGGATATACACAGCGTAGGGTTCAAGAAAAAAATGGAAAATCGGTGTAAAAACAGACCTTTTATTTTCTCAATCATGACAATATTTTATTATTGTGTATCATTCCCAATTTTATATAATACGCTGATTATGGACGTCTGATAAGCTTTGAATTTCCTATACACCAAATTAAACCTTCGGCATAAAGATACAGGTAGGAGCCAACTCCCGTTGGCGACCGTACCGAACAGTACATTCGCCAGCCCGACAATGATTCTGGCGGGGGCGGGTTGGCGACCGTGATTCGCATGCTATGGTAGGTGATATTCGCTCGCCGTCGAGAGACGGCTCATACCAAACTTTGAATTTCCGCCACTACAGATTCAATCCTGCAGATTGAATCGAAACGTTCAGGTTCAGGCCGCAAACCTGAACCAGCAATAAGCATGCTGAGATCACGGACAAACAGAGTTTGTCCGTGCCACACGAATACTACATTTTAAAACAATGCGAAATTGGTCATACGTGAACGCTGCCATGTTTAATCTCCATCAACATTCTTATGTCCCAGTCCTTTTACAAGCTTTTACCGCTTCAATGTTTTGTTTTTAAATCACAACTTCAAAGTTGCCTGCCATGCCTCTTTAAGATCAGAGATCTTCTCAGAGATCACCTTTTCGCCGCTCAGAGATAAGACGTTAAACATATCGTTTTCTATAACTTTCCCTATACAACCATATGAAATGCCTTTAATTGCTGCCTCAAATTCGCTCTGTTGCGGTTGCTCAACTTCTACAACAAATCGCGTGTTAGATTCTGAAAAAAGGACAATATCGTCCCTGACAATCCCTTCTTCAACAGGTACCTGGGCCAAATCAAGCTCCATTCCGTATCCGCCCGCAAAGCTCATTTCTGCTGCCGTAACAGCAATTCCACCCTCCGAACAGTCGTGACACGACCTAATCAATCCTTTACCTGTAGCATTTGCAAGTAAATCCATAGTTCTCTTCGCAATCTCAATGTCTACCTTTGGAACTGAATTTCCTATAAAACCGTGCGTATAATAATAGTGTGAACCACCAAGTTCATTTTTTGTTATACCTATAACATATATCAAATTACCGGGTGATTTCACATCCATTGAAATCGCCCTGGTAACATCCGGCATTACACATATGGCAGAGATCAGCAGTGTTGGCGGTATTGCAATAGTTCTATCTCCAGCCTTAAACTCATTATTCAAGCTGTCCTTGCCGGATATAAATGGAGTTCCGTAATACAACGCAGTGTCATAACACCCTCTTGACGCCCTTACAAGACCTCCCAGGCACTCAGGTTTACCAGTGTTACCCCAGCTGAAGTTATCCAAAAGAGCAACTTCTTCCAGACTGCCACCCACAGATATAACCTGTCGTAATGCCTCGTCAATTGCCGAAGAGGCCATATGATAAGGATCTATGTCGCCATATTTAGGATTCATACCATTCGATACAATTACTCCTTTGTTAGAGCCTAAAACCGGCCGGACTTTGCACGCATCACCGGGGCCATCGTTATTTACTCCCACCAAAGGTTTCAACACACTTCCACCCTGTACCTCATGATCATACTGCCGGATTACCCACTCTTTGCTACAGACATTCCATGAAGAGAGGATTCTCTTCAAATCTTCACCATAATCCATCTTCTCTTTTATATCCGGTTCTTCATGAGACGGCAGATGCCATGTTGCCTTCCGTGTAGTCCTGGGCACTCCATCATGCAAAAAAACCATTTCAATATCAGCAACTGTCTCGCCCTTGTATCTCAAATGTAATCTTTTGTCTCCCGTAAACTCTCCAATAAACGTGGCCGTAACATCTTCCCCTTCAAAAACAGCTCTGATCTCATCCATGTTTTTCGGTGGTACAGAGAGCACCATTCTTTCCTGTGCCTCCGAAATCCAGATCTCTGAATAAGACAATCCATCGTATTTAAGAGGGACTTTTTCAAGATCAACAACAGCCCCAAGCTTTTCTCCCATCTCACCCACCGCAGAAGAGAGACCTCCGGCACCGCAATCAGTAATATTATTGTACAAACCTCGATCCAGCGCAATTAAGAGTGCGTCCGTAACTTTCCTCTCCATTATCGGATCACCAATCTGGACTGCACCCCCGGATACCACTTCCGATTGATGAGTTAATTCAACAGATGAAAATGTCGCCCCATGTATACCGTCCCTTCCAGTTCTACCACCCACAAGCAAGATCAAATCACCCTTGTGCGACTCTTTCTCACACTTATCCTTTGCAATCAATCCTACATTTCCACAATAAACAAGTGGATTACCGGTATACCTTTCATCAAAGAAAATAGCACCATTCGCGGTTGGTATCCCCATACGATTACCATAATCTCTGACGCCGGAGACGACACCTTTAAAAATTCTTTTTGGATGAAGAACTCCTTCCGGAATCTTTTCCTGGGGCATATCCAGGGGGCCAAAGCAGAAAACATCTGTATTTAGAATTGGTTTGGCTCCCAGGCCAGTACCTAAGGTATCTCTGATGACACCACCAATTCCCGTATTCGCGCCACCATAAGGTTCGATTGCAGAAGGATGGTTGTGTGTCTCAACCTTGAAACAGATATTATAGTCTTCATCAAACTCGATTATACCGGCATTATCCTTAAACACAGAAACACACCACGGCTTATCCAACTCTGAAGTGGCCTTCATTACTGTATTGGCGAGAAGATTATCAATATGCTCCCCATTATAATCTATTATCCCCTTAAATGTTTTATGCATGCAATGTTCTGACCACGTCTGAGCAACGGTTTCCAGTTCAACGTCTGTCGGTTTTCTACCTAGTGCGGTAAAATATTTCCGGACGGCCTTCATCTCCTGAACGGTTAAATACATCTGCCCACTCTCACTAATTGCCAGAAGTTGTTCATCATCTGCATCCAGTATGTCAAGCTCCTGTCTGTGAAAGGCGTAATCCACTATTTCATTTTTACCCTCATAAAACAGATTATCTTTGTCTATGAAAACATCTTCTATAATTTTATTAGCAAGTACTTTATTTGCGATAGTTTCGAGTTGATCAGTCGTAAGCTGGCCAGCTACCAAAAATCTTTTTGCAGTCTTTACCGATCCGGCACTCAGACCCAGATCTTTAATCCCCTTGAGCACTGTGGATTCCACCGGATCCATTACACCTCGTTTACGGGTTACCTCAATCGTATGAACGCTATTATATTGCCATTTCTTGCCAAGCTCTATTTTTCCTGCCTGTATACCATCGGGTTGACCTGATGGCCCATAAATGCAGATATAGTCCTGTGTCAATCCGTCTACTAACAGCTCACCGCAAATCCTCTTGATGCCGTCTTCTGACAGGTCTCCTTCTATCAGGTACACCTGTACCATACGGATTTCGTCCACAGACGCAATCCCAATATGCGAAACCTCCGACGCTGTCTCATTTCCGATGACATCAGGAAAATTTTCTTTAATAAAAACCTCTATTCTTATTTCCATTTTTTCTTATCACGCACGGTTTTTGCCTTTTTCAATCGGCCTAAAAGTTTCTTATCGTTTCCCTGCTCCAGGTCATTTATCGTACGCTCTACCTCTTCAGAAAAACATCTCAGTACCTCAATCAATTTATGCTTATTCTGTGTGCCTATGCTTAACCAAAGCTCAGGGTCTCCTGAAGCAATCCTTGTAGTGTCTCTCAATCCACTGGCTGCAAATTTCCAGTATTTTTCATCTATAACACCTGCAAGGCTGGAGGCAACGAAATGAGGCAAATGGCTGACAAGTGCCAGTATCTCATCATGTTTAGAAGGGGTCATAATACTTATTTTTGCGCCCAATGCTTTCCACAAATTTGACAGCGTTGTTATACATTTCTTTGAATTAAGGATTGTTGGTGTAAGCACACAAACACTTCCTTCAAAAAGATCTGATCTGGCGAAATCTATGCCCCTCTGCTCTGAACCCGCAATAGGATGCGCACCTATGAAAGTCGGTTTTTCTCCACCACACGTACTCTCTATCTCACTGTTTACCTGAGAAACAATATAATCCTTGGTACTTCCAACATCAGTAAGGATTGCAGATTTCTTCATCAGGGGAATTATTTTCTTTGCATAGTCAGGTATGAGACTTACAGATGTTGCTAATATTATAATGTCAGCCTGTTTTACGACCGCTTCAACTCCAAGAAAACCTTCGTCTATAGCCTTGATCTTAAGTGCTTTATTTATAGAGGACTTACGGTGGCCAATGCCTATAATTGTCGTTGCCAAACCCCTCTTCTTCAGGCCCAGTCCTATTGAACCGCCTATCAATCCCGTCCCAACTATGACAACAACTCCGAAGTCCATTCGTTATATTTTTCCACAAAAAAACTTAAATTTGCTTTACCCACCAGTACCTATTCCGGCAGGCAAATTCAAGGTAAATTTTACATGGCGATGTTAACCTTGTAATAGAATTTTGTCAATTTTTAATTAGTCTATATTCCCTTGATTTGCATAAAAAAACTGCTAGAATTGACTGGAGTTTGCGTCAATCACTAAATAATCCAAAACATTATAATATTTGTTAAAAGTAGATTTATATTATGACCAAAAGTACAGAAATGGCCAAAGATGCGATTCTTGGATTAGAGCAACGTATCCAGGAGCTACAAAACGACACAGAACAAGATGACTCATCTGTTAAAATAAAAGAACTGGAAGAACAAAGAACAGATCTTCAGAAAAAAATGTATTCCAATCTTACTCCATACGAAATAGTAAAAATAGCACGTCATCACCTTAGACCTCCCTTTTCTGATCACCTGGGTCTGATAGTTGACGATTTTATAGAGCTGCACGGAGATCGTAATTACGGGGATGATAACGCAATGGTCACAGGTTTCGGCACTATTGGCGGAAAGAAAGCCCTGATCATTGGTCAACATAAGGGAAAAACAACAAAAGAGAGAATCGACAGTAATTTTGGGATGCCCAACCCGGAAGGATATAGAAAGGCATTGCACAAAATGAAGCTGGCAGAAAAGTTTAAATTACCTATAGTTACGCTCATCGACACACCGGGAGCAAATCCGGACATAGGAGCAGAGGAACGCGGCCAGGCGCATGCGATTGCAATAAACATTGCGGAAATGAGCAAGCTCAGAACTCCAATAATCTGTATTGTCATTGGAGAAGGCGGAAGCGGAGGTGCGTTAGGAATCGGTGTGGGTGATAAATTCTCTATACTGGAATTTGCTTATTGCTCTGTTATCTCACCCGAGGGTTGTGCGGCTATTTTGTGGAAAAGTAAAGACCATACGGAAGACGCTGCAAATGCTCTACATTTGACGGCAAAAGAGTTATACAGACTGAAAATAGTAGACGAAGTCATACCGGAACCTATTGGAGCAGCACACAACAATCCAAAGGAGATGAGCAGGATATTAAAGGAAACAATCGTCCGCTATATAGAAGAGCTGCAGGCAATACCCTTAGATATTCTAGTCGAAAAAAGATATCAAAAATATAGAAAAATTGGCCGGTTCCTGGGCGGGGAATAGCCGCAACAAAGTTTTGAAATGCCTTAAGTGAACTAAAGTGCCTAAAGTTTAAAAAAAAATTGTTTTTTACCACAACTTTAACTCACTTCAAATCTTAGGTGCTTTTATCTTCTATGTCACGAAAAAAATCTTTTTTGAGAAAACTTACAGCTATAATTTTAATTCTTCTGATTACCAGTCCGGTTTTTGGTTTTGGAAAGCAAACACCTGATCGAATACTGATAAAATACCTGAAATCCCTCTATTCAAATAATCTGAAAGAGACATACAGCTATATTTCAAAAGCAGACAAGGATATAATAACCAGAAATGAGTTTATAAAACAGAACAGCCTTGAAGACCCTTTTATTCAGGATGTTGCCAGGACAGTCTCTTCACTGCGTAAGTACAAAATAAATGAAACAACAATTAACTGTAATTATGCGACCGTCAGAATCACTGTAACGTCTCCGGATATGTCCAAAGTTTTAGGAGAGATATTCGGGCCGTTTCACGGCCCAAAAAACATGAAAAATCCCCAGGATGCAGCCAGGTATATGCTGAAGCAGTACCTGGAAAAAGGTAACGTTCCTATGAGCCAGGAGAGAGGAACTTTTACTTTGGTAAGTGAAGAAGGCAAGTGGAAAATCCTCTTAAACCTTACAAATGAGTAGTACATAAATTGGGTAATTAAGAAAAGGACAAAATTATGAGAGAAATAATATTGGATATTGCAAAGAGAGTCAGCTTCAATATTAATCAGTTGCAGAAAAGCTTCGAAGAGTGGTTTAAGGATAAGTTTGAAAAAATAGTTTCTGTCAAAGAAACCTATCAGGAAACAAGCTCGTGTACATACGAACATAATTATACAGAGTTTGGCAAAGAGAGAGAATATTTGATCGGTTTACATAAAAATATCCTTGAAAAAGAACATCACGAAACAGAAGATTTAAAGATACTTATGCAAAATTTTTATAACGATTACGATGAACTGCTGCGTAAATACCGTGGGATAATACCTCTGGACTATTCAATAGATATTATCCCGGACAAAGCGCATGCCGAAGAAGGAAGTGAGATCGAAACGGAAATCCTTCATTTCTTTCCATCAAATTGTAAACGCGAGCATATCATAGAACATACAGCAGAGATCATTAAACACGTACAAGAAGAATCCCTTTCTGACACACCAATTTGGGTCAAGGTTATCCAGCACAAAGCAAGTAAATAGGATCTTTAGGGTTCGCGAAAAAATAACTTATAATCGAAAACAACATATGCCTTCATCCAAACCCCTTAATTTAGCGGTACTCATTTCAGGAAGCGGAACAACACTCCAAAATTTTATTGATAAAATAAACGACAGTACCCTTAATGCCAGGATCCAAATTGTCATCTGCAGCTCTCCGGATGCCTACGGTGTAAAGAGAGCAAGGCAAAACGGTATTCCTACTGCTACAGTACAACAGAAAGAGTATAACCAATCGGAAATCTTCAGTAACACAATAATAAAAGAGATTGAAAAATACCCTGTAGACCTGATCATACTTGCAGGTTTTCTGCATCTTTTCAAAATACCCGATACATATGCCGGCAAAGTAATGAACATTCACCCCGGACTAATTCCTGCATTCTGTGGTAAAGGATTTTACGGCCAATATGTCCACACGGCTGCGATTGAAAGTGGTGTCAAGATCTCAGGCTGCACAGTCCATTTTGTTGACAACGAGTATGATAGTGGCCCGATAATTATACAGAGAACTGTCCCTGTTCACGCCGACGACTCTCCGGACACGCTTGCACAAAAAGTTTTTAAAGAAGAGTGCATAGCGTATCCGGAAGCAATACGCCTCTTTGCGGAAGGAAGATTGAAAATTGAAGGAAGAAAGGTCAGGGTCTTAAACCAATAATTGTGAGTACCAAGCTATTGCCAAACACGAAATGGGCTCAACTATTACCTGCCGGAAAGTTTTTGATCTTTTCAATAATATGCCTGATTATAGTACAGGCAGGCACCCCTTCCTCTGCCATCTCTATTTTGAGGGTTAAGCCATCTGTAATCGAACTCCAAAACCAGGCCTTTTATAACTTAAGGAGAGGGAAATTCCTTGAGGTCTTTAAAAACTGCGAAGAGCTACTGACAATCAACAAAAAGAGTGTTCTCGCCTACGAATTACTGCAAGTCTCATACGCCGGGATTGGAGACTTCGACAGGGCACAACAATTAATTAACTCTTTAAAAGATGTTTCCAGCAATGCATCACTCACGCATCTATCCAATGGGATTATCCTGCTTTCTCAAAAGAAGTTTGATAAGGCAATTGAAGAGTGTCAACAATCTATAGCGATAGACAAAGACAACCCGCTCGCACTCTATTACATCGGAAGGACATACACCGACAAGAAAGAATTTGATAAAGCCGATGAATATCTAAGGAAGGCGGCAGAGAGTGAACCGGAGCTTGCTTCGGCTTACACGGGTCTTGGCATAAACTACCTGCTTCAAGGAGATGCCGGAAAGTCCTTCAAAAACTATAAAATAGCCCTGGAGATTGATCAGGATGAACATATGGCCAGAATGGGTCTTGCGGCAATATTCATAGAATTGAAGAGCTACGACAATGCTATAGAACAGTTTAAACTGGTAATAAATAAAATACCCGCCTTTATCACAGCCCGTCAGAGTCTGGCCTCACTTTATCTTCAACTGGAAAGATTTAAAGATGCAATCGAACAATCTAACGAGATCCTGAAAATTAATGCAAATATCGCATCCGCATATCTGATACTGGCAAAGTCATATTCATATACGGACAACTTTGACAACGCCGTAGAAAACATTAAAAAGTTTATAGAAACAGGAAGCCCTTCCTTTGAAGGAAATTACCTTTTAGGCACCTTTCAGATGGCAAACGGGGATATTAATTCTGCAAAGAACGCCTTAGAGAGGGCCGAAGGCATTGATGCCGAAAGGGGCAACTTGATGATGGCAAGCGCCCTGATAAATCATGTTGAAGGCGACCATAACATGGCAGAAGTGTATCTGAAAAAAGCACAGGAAGTCACCCCTGAAATCCATCACCCGATGATCAATATTTTCTTGACCAATCTCTACCTATCACAGAAAAAATACAAACCATCTGAAGAGAGCTTAAAACGATCCGATAGTTTTATCAATGGATTTCAATCTAAAAATCTTGATCTGAAGCCTGATAGTGACAATGAAAACTCATTTGCGTACACAAATCTCGCTATCTTTTTCTATCTGAACAGATGGTACGACAAAACAATTAAGATGTGCGATGCCGCGTTAGCACTCTATCCGAAAAACCCTGTCACTTTATACGTAAAAAGCAAAACACTGATAGAGAAAAAAAAGTTTAGCCAGGCGCTTATACAACTTAAAAAGATAGTTGAGATACAACCGGATTTTTTATCTCCTCACCACGATTTAGCAACGCTTTATCTGATAATGGGCAAAACTGACAATTCCATTAAAGAGTACAGAAAACTTTCAGATTTAGATCCGGAAAATATTTCAGTCCGCCTCGCAATAGGAAACATATATTCCCGACAAGGAGAGGTTGATAAGGCCATGAACGAATATAAACAGGTCATAGCGATAGCGCCTGACTCTCCAATAGGATACAATGAACTGGCATATCACTATGCCGAAAGCGAGACTAATCTAGATGAAGGACTTGAATATGCTCTAAAAGCAGCAAAGCTGGCACCAAAGGATGCGTCAATCCTGGACACGTTGGGCTGGGTGTACGTCAAGAGAGACAATTTTAATCAGGCGGTAGAACACCTGAAATCTGCAGTCACATCAAGGCCAAACTCACCTATAACACGGTTCCATCTTGGGATGGCACATTACAAAAACAGTGACCTCAAAAGCGCTTTAATCGAATTTAAAAATTCATTAAAAATCTCGGAGAGATTTAAAGAGGCAGCCAAAGCAAAAGAGATGATTGAATTAATCGAAAACCAGCTGGGTCAAACAGAGAAGCAGAACATGTAAAATCTAAAAAGAAGGACAAGCTTTGAGAGTAAGACTCCATAGAGTCACTGATTAGTCCCCCAACAAATTAAGCCTTCGGCAATTTTTTTTGCCTTCATGATGTCTGTTAAAAAATGTCGGGCAACCTGCCCGACTTCGCTATTCAGGCGGGGAAACCCGACCTACGAGTAAAAAAATATAATATTTTGTAGGGCGGGTTTCTTACCCGACTGTACCTATTCGGGCTGGTTGCCCGACTACTTTGAATTTCCTATGCATCAATTCACTTTAACGCAGAGGCGCTGAGAACACAGAGGGTAAAAAACTTTTATCTTTTAATTCATTTTGTATTTTCTTTGCGACCTCAGCGCCTCTGCGTTAAACCTTCTTTGTCCCCTTAGCGTTCCGGCTTTGCTTGAGAACTTCTTTGTTCCTCACCTGCCCGACTTCGTCGTTCTGGCGGGCGCCAAGGCGCAAAGAGCGCAAAGAAAATACAAAAACAAATTATCTTCTAAATCATACTTTTTTGCTGAATTCATTATTCGAAGTTCAATGTTCTTTATTCGACATTTTCTTTTGAACCATACTTAGAAAAAACCTCTTTAAAAAAACCTCTTTAAGTGAGCCCTTACTTACTTATTATTCTATATTTCTCAATCATGAATATCGAACATCGAATAATGAATAACGAATTCTAAATTCGATTCCATTATTCAATTATTATTGTATTCCCTATGCATATATTTAAAACATTGAAAGACTATACCTCACGTTAAGCCTTCGGCATAAACATACAGGTAGGAGCCAACTCCCGCCCGCCCGTACCGAACAGTACGTTCGGGCGGGTTGGCGACCGAATTATTGCGGTTGAACGCTTACGCTCGCCGTCGGGAGACGGCTCCTACCAAACTTTGAACCTCAAAAACCAAGTAAATTGTGATTGAAATTGTCCTAAGCCCTTTAAAATAGAGCAAACTCATCCGATGGAGTCTCTTTTTCTCCTTGACTTTGGCACTTATTATCACTACTATCATTACTATGCCTCTATGCCTCTATGCCACAAGATAGCGTCTCAACCGAACAATTTGATATCTCAACAATGATGTATACATTTTCCAGAAGCACCAAATTAAGCCTTCGGCATAAATATGCAGATAGGAGCCAACTCCTGCCCGCCCGTACCGAACAGTACGTTCGGGCGGGTTGGCGACCGTAATTCACATGCCATGGTGGGTGATATTCACTCGTCCGCCTTGGCGGACTCCTACCAAACTTTGAAATTCCTAAATATAGATTTATGCTTACAATAAACAACAACTTAACCGGAAAAAACAATCTGATTAAATAATATTCTCTTTTTTTTAACTGTAAATATTCGTAACTTAAACTAAGGAGTAATCATTTTGATAGATTTTTTTAGGAACTTATTTTCTCAGGAGTTTATGCCTCACGGTCACTGCCTCTATTGGAAAACGGAGCTTCTCAGGTTATTTGTAATAGGAGACGGCCTTACTGCCATTGCTTACTATTCCATCCCTGTTGCCATTTTCTACTTCGTTTATAAACGTAAAGATTTAGCTTTTAGGTGGGTTTTCGTATTATTCAGTATTTTCATTTTATTATGCGGCACAACGCATTTGATGTTCATCTGGACGCTGTGGAATCCCATGTATCGAGTAGAAATCGTCTTAAAGCTTTTAACGGGCGTTGTATCCGTTGCTACTGCCATAATAGTCTGGCCAATTATTCCAAAAGCATTGGCATTGCCAAGTCCAAAACAAATTAATGACACAAATAGGAAATTAACCAAAGAAGTCAACGAACGCAAATTAGCTGAGGCTACCGCTATCAGGCAAACTAATATTATACATGCAATAGACCATGTTCTTAGAAAATCATTGTTGCTTGAGACAGAAGAAGACATAGGCAAATTGTTTCTTGACGCAGCAGAGGCATTGACAGAAAGCAAGTTCGGCATTATTGGTGAAATTAATCCTGCCAGACTTTTCGATACTATTGCGATTAGTAATCCGGGATGGGACGCTTGTAACATACCCCATTCCGATGCGATAAAACATATTAAGAATATGGACATTCGCGGAATTGATAGATCAACAATGAGAGATGGAATACCCAGGATAGTGAACAAGCCCTCCACTCATCCTGATAAAATTGGAACCCCTAAAGATCATCCACCAATAACATCTTTTCTTAGCATTCCACTTAAACGCAGGAATAAAACGATTGGTATGATCGGCTTGGGGAACAAAGAGAATGGCTATGATGAGTTCGATCAAAAAGCTATTGAAGATCTGTCCGTAGCATTTGTGGAGGCGTTGATGTATAGGAGGTCTCGAGAAGAGCTCAAGAGTACTAATAAATCACTTATACTTGAAATCTCTGAACGCAAACGATTACAAGAAAAACTTGTCAGAGAAGAGAAACTGGCCGTCTTGGGCAAATTTGCAGGTGGGGTCGGCCATGAACTGCGCAACCCTCTGGGGATAATCAACAACTCTGTATATTTCCTCAAGATGGTACTCACTGACGCAGACGATAAAGTAAAAGAGTACCTTGAGAAGATCTCCTTTGAAGTCATGCGATCAACCGATATAATCTCAGGCCTCCTGGACTTTGGACGCACTCAACCTGTTAATAATAAGGAAAAAGTGGTAGTTATCAATATGCTTAATCTGGCGCTTCAAAGGTTGCCTGCCCCGAAAAATATAGAATTGAAAATAGATATACCTTCAGCCCTGCCTACTGTCTACGTTGACCCAAGGAAGATAGGACAGGTGCTGCTTAATGTGGTGAATAATGGTTATCAGGCGATGCCGGAAGGAGGTCTCCTCACGATTACAGCCAGCGCAGAAAATCAGTATGTAAATATTTCAATTGCGGATACCGGTACAGGCATATCTTCGGAGAACATGGATAAGATATTTGAACCTCTTTTCACTACTAAAATATGCGGCTTTGGTCTTGGCCTGGTTTTGGCCAAAGGCCTGACTGAATCCAATGGAGGAAGTATCGAGGTGAAGAGTGAGGATGGCAAGGGTACTATATTTACGGTAAAGCTGCCGGTAAAAGAGGTGACGTCATGAGTGGTAAATGGAGTATTCTTATAGTTGATGATGACCAACAGATGGCCGAATCGCTGAAAGACATTATTGATTTTAAGGGTTATGAAGCTGTCACGGCCTTTTCAGGTAAGGAGGCCATAGAAAAATTAGAGAAAGCCCGTTTCGACTTTCTTCTTACCGATATCAAGATGCCTGAAATGAGTGGTGTTGAACTGCTCAAGATAGCTAAACGAATACAACCTGATATTATGCTTGTATTGATGACCGCTTATACCAGCGATGTGCTGGCCAGAGAAGGTTTGAATGAAGGGGCCGTTGACGTATTGCAAAAACCATTTGATATTGATAAATTCCTTATATTGATCTCTACTCTTATTAAGGAGGGTAGCCATGGCCAGTAATGCTGATATCCTCATTGTAGATGATGATGTCCAATTCGGAAAAACCCTTTGCGACATACTTACAGCAAAAGGTTATATGCCCGTAGCGGTGGAAACAGGGAAGTCTGCCCTTCAACAAATAAATACCAAAGCACCTGATGTTGCCCTGATAGACCTCAAACTTGAAAATATGTCGGGACTCGATCTTCTCAGGAAAATCAGAGAACTGTCGCCAGTTACTGAATGTATTTTGATTACAGGACACGCCTCACAGGAATCTGCCATAGAAGCGATTAACCTTGGGGCATACGGCTATATGACAAAACCGTATGATGTCGAACAGCTACTACTCATGATTCGAACGGGTATTGACAAACATGATTCCGATCAACGGTCACAGGCTATAAGCGATACTGCCAATGACGCCATTATCGTGGCGGACGGTAATAGTAAAATATTATATTGGAATAAGGCTGCGGAAAAGGGTTTTGGTTATTCGGCAGAGGAAATAATCGGTAAATCATTACAAGAGACAATTATACCCAGCAATTATCAGGAAGCTCATTCAAAAAGTATGGCTAAATTTAAAGAGACAGGACATGGCACTATGATAGGAAAGCCTACTGAATTAACCGCTGTCAGAAAAGGTGGGGTTGAATTCCCGATAGAATTGTCTCTTTCGTCAGTAAAGCGGAATGGGAAATGGCAAGCAATAGGTGTTATAAGGGACATTTCTGAGCGGAAACAAGCTGAAGAACGAGAGAAGCTAGGCGTTACAAAATTGAGAGAAGCCTTAGGTGGAATTATCAATACCCTGGCATTGATGACTGAACAGAGAGACCCTTATACAGCAGGCCATCAACAACGTGTGAGTAACTTTGCGCGTAAAATAGCAGAAGAAATGGGTTTGCCGCCGGACAAAATTGACGGACTCCGCATGGCAGGAGTTATACACGATATAGGCAAAATGCATGTACCGGCAGATATCCTGAGCAAGCCAGGCAAATTGAGTAGCGATGAATACAACATTATCAAAACTCACGCTCAGGTTGGTTATGACATATTGAAGGGAATTGAATTCCCATGGCCTATTGCTGATATTGTACATCAGCATCATGAACATATAGACGGCTCCGGATATCCTCTGGGCATGACAAATGGCGACATCCTTTTAGAAGCAAGGATTTTGTGTGTAGCAGATGTTGTTGAGGCCATGTCCTCACACAGGCCATATCGTCCGGCACTCGGCATAGACAAGGCATTAGAGGAGATCACAAAGGGCAAAGGCATTATTTATGATTCAGACGTTGTGGATGCCTGTTTAAAAGTTGTCAAAGAAGAAGGATTTAAGTTTGAGTTAAATTGATAGCGTCCGGTTAGGTTTTTGCAAGTACGGTTTTTTTATATCCAAACCGTCAGCAGAGACGTAGGGCGAGGTCATGCCAGAGGCAGATTCGCCTATGGAGTGATTTTAGCCTTGCCATTTATGCACGAAAGCGATCCTATCAGCCCCCGCCAGAATGATTGTCGGGCTGGCGAACGTACTGTTCGATATGGTCGCCAACAGGAGTTGGCTCCTACCTGCATATTTGTGACGAAGGCTTAACGTGATGTATAGTCTTTCAATGTTTTAAATATATGCATAGGGAATACAATAATAATTGAATAATGGAATTGGATTTAGAATTCGTTATTCATTATTCGATGTTCGATATTCATGATTGAGAAATATAGAATAATAAGTAAGTAAGGGCTCCCTTAAAGAGGTTTTTTCTAAGTATGGTTCAAAAGAAAATGTCGAATAAAGAACATTGAACTTCGAATAATGAATTCAGCAAAAAAGTATGATTTAGGAGATAATTTTTTTTGTATTTTCTTTGCGACCTCTGCGCCTTGGCGTGAGGGAAAAAAGAAGTTCTCACCTGCCCGAATAGGTACAGGCGGGTAAGAAACCCGCCCTGCAAAATAATGTTTTAAATATATGCATAGGGAATCCAATAATAATTGAATAATGGAATCGAATTTAGAATTCGTTATTCATTATTCGGTGTTCGATATTCATGATTTAGGGATTTCAAATTAAGACTTGATTGTCGCCTGCCGGGAAGATGCTTTTTTCTAAGTTCGGTTTGAAAGAGAATTTTAAAATTATAAAAGAGAATGTCGAATAAAGAACGTCGAACTTCGAATAATGAATTCAGCAAAAGAGTGTGATTTAGAAGATAACTTCCATTTTGTATTTTCTCTGCTATCTCGGCGCCTCTGCGTTAAAGTGAATTGATGCATAGGAAATTCAAAGTAGTCGGGTAACCTGCCTGAATAGTTACAGGCGTGAAGATATTAAACAGGGAAGAGACGGAGGTACTCTCCTCACGCCTCTTCCCCTGTTCAAACAAGTCAGACTTGAATTATCTAACTTCCATTATAGATGTAGGTGTGGCGTTTACAATTGCCGTAAATGAATCAGTTGATGTATCACATTTAGTCCCTGAATTGTCATTCACAGTCAATGTGATCAAGTATTTACCAATCTTCGAGTAAACATGAGTTGGACGCACTCCTTCTCCTGTAGTGCCATCTCCAAAGTCCCACGTGTAACTTAGGCTGTCACCATCGGCATCAAAGCTTTGCGAACCGTCAAACTCGGATACGGTATTAACACAACACACAAGATTAGGCCCGGCATCTGCCACTGGTGGAGTATTTATCCTGACATTTATACCAGCCACATCTCTTGAACACTCAGTACCTTTATTGTCACTTACCGTCAGTTTTACCGAGTAATCACCACCATTAGTGTAAACATGTGTCACCTGAGGCATGTTCTGCCCCTTAGTACCATCTCCGAAATCCCATGCATAAATCAGATTGTCTCCATCAAGATCAGCAGTATCTTTCGCATCAAACGAAATTGCATCTCCTACACAAGCAATGTTCGCTCCGTAGAAAACTGCAGTTGGTCCAGTATTAACAGTAACTAAGATGGTATCAGAACTGGATGAACACTTCGTGTTTTGTGAGTCACTAACAGTGAGAATAACATTGTAATTGCCGCCCTTCTCATAAGTATGGGCGACCTTGACACCATCTCCCTTTGTTCCATCACCAAAATCCCACTCATATCGAAGATCCTCTTCACCACCGACAATCGACCTGGAGCCGTCTAGCAAGACTTCCGTACCCTGACATACTGTGATATTATCGCCGGCTATCGCGACAGGCTTCCTGTTTATCTTTACATTGACGCTGTCAGCGCTGGCGCTACATGCCGAATCCGAACCATCGTCTACAAAAAGGGTGGTTACATATTCACCTTTATCCGCATAATTGTAAACATGAGTTACGTTTGCACCAATCGCCCCGCTTCCATCACCAAAATCCCATTTATAAGTCAACAGATCACCATCCGCATCCATTGAACCGGAACCGTTAAAGTTAATCCTGTAATCCTGGTTATGTTGAAAGCAGAGATCAATGTCTGCCCCGGCATAGGCAACCGGGCCGGTATTTATAGTTATCGCCTTCTCAATACTGTCTGAATCACAGATAGTCCCGGAGTTATCATTCACCTCAAGCAGAACACTATACGTACCCCCCCTGTCAAATACTTTTGTCACTTGTACTCCTTCGGCAATAGTCCCATCACCAAAGTCCCACTTATAAGTGCTGCGAGACGGTGTTTCGTCAGTTGTAACGCTGGCATCAAAGACGACCTCCTGGTCGGTACAAGCTTTGTCAGGGCTTGCAAAAGCGGCAATGGGGGCTGTATTCACATGAATAACCTGTGAAGAGACGGCAGTATCACATTCCAAACCGGAATTGTCCTGAACCGTAAGAACTACATTGTAAGTACCTCCATTTTTAAACCGGTGGGTCACAATCGGTTTGTTGCTTGTAGTCCTATCTCCGAAATCCCAACGATATGTAAGCGCCTGATTATCAGGGTCAAACGATTTTGTAGCATCAAAAGTGAACTCATTACATTCATCACTGGGAGCAGGCTCTGGCAAAGACCTTGGCCATCTCCTGAAATATATCGGAACAGGAGAACCATCATCCATGTGCGTGATCCTTAATCCAGCGTGTGCTTTCGGTTGGGTCGCCTTGGTGATTTCATAATCAAGGCACCTCTCATTTGCGGAAGAGAAAGTAACCACTGTCTCACTCCACTGACCACTTGACGAATCATTTATGTCATAGGTTTTGTTATTCTCCCGGTCGTATAATAAACTATGCCCTCCGTGCTCATCAACGTCATAGTTTTCTACAATAATCTGGGTCACACCCTTCTTTAATAATGGATAAAAGTACATCTTTGCCCCTTCATCCGGCAGTAGCTGAAAAGTAATATTGGGGCTGGAAACCCTGGCATCATCAGGGACTTCTATCTTAAAAAGATTTGCGTCGTCGCCACTTACTGCTGTCAAAACAAGTATAAACCGATAAAAGTCACCTATTTTAATACCGTCTGTTTTTGCTAATAAATCAAAATAGTAAAACTTACTATCGTACTCACCCTCTCCAAACTGCTTTTGATAAAGCATTCCTTTGCCGCCGTACAAAGCAATCTCCGTGACGGTGTCCCATGTGTTAAAATCACTCTCTCTTGCGTCTATATCACCGCCGGTATCAGGATCGTAAACTCCTATCCGAACCGCACCTTGCGACTCTACGGGAATATCAATGTGTAGTAACTGCTCATGATCCTCCGCCCCTCTCAAGGGATTACCGTTAGGCCCGGTGACATAAAGGAGTTCTACCTGTGAATCCTCTTGTGGGACAATACGAGCAAAAGAATCCCCAGCATAGATTGCAGTAAGAG
>JAIQZR010000125.1 GCA_021777035.1 Candidatus Scalindua sp.
TCGTTCATTTCCTCGTGATAAGATGTGATAGTAAGCTCCTTCAAATTCAATACGCCATTGTCTAGCCATGACAGACAGAGTAGCATAAATAGTCTTTTAATGTCAAGCCATTAATCACTGATCAAGGTTTGACCCCCATTCCAGCAACTATACTCCTGACTGTGAATCAACAATGATGCCTTATGACAGCACACCTCCAAATGGCGCTATTCACGCCTACGATAATATGATATGGCCGCCGAATAAAAAGATGGTATCGGTTGCCCTTGAAGGTCACGTGACAGATGAAATGTCCATAGCCAGAGATGGTACCGGGATAGGGGTTTCTTCCGCGTACATCATGATCAATCATGTTGATACAATAATACTTCGCGATGAGTACACAGATATGTTAGGTGTTGATGGGAGTTTTAGTGTGAGTATCGAGATTCAGGCGGTAAAGGGGAGTGAAAATACGATAGAACTCTACGCGGCAGATACAAACTCTCTGGATAATGGCGGCCCGAACGAGGGACTGATAGATAAGACAAGGATCCGAATACCTTACAACCTTAAAGACGATGATGACGGAAGCAGTGATGACGACAGCAGTGGAGGCAGAACGAGAGGCAAATGACGATCGACGAAGGACGAGTGACGAAGGACGAGTGACGAATAACCCATGACAAAGGACAAGATACATGTTCAACAGGCCCACCAAAAAGATCGTCGGGTAAACAGTTGACAAGGTATCTGATTTAATAAAAGGGGGATGAGGGTCATTGCTAGATTCTTGTCCCTTTTTTTACTTTACCCATTATCAGCATTTATTCTTTACTTTCCCCTGATATGTTAGTAACTTACTGGAGAAGCTGGAAATGGGTGCTTCCAATTCAATATGGGTGGTGCTTTTTAGAGGAAACACTGAATTAATAAGCAACGTTAAAAGTCTTATAAATGAAAAAATCAGTTTATATTGATACTACGGTACCAAGTTACAGGTTTGATGAGAGAGAATCATTAAAGTATCCATGCGACATTACCAAAAAATGGTGGGACGAGGAAAGACGTAATTTTGAGATATTTACGTCCCTGGAAACTATCGCAGAATTAAACAGAGGTGATTATCCTCGGAAAGATGAAATATTAGACTTTGCACGTACTATAAAACAGTTAAAACCTGATAAGGAAATAATAGAAATTGCCATTTATTATGTTGAAAACAAACTAATGCCAAAAGATGTTGAGGGAGATGCAGTTCACCTTGCTTACGCGTCATATTATAAAACAGATTACCTGCTTACCTGGAACTGCAACCACTTGGCAAATGCGAACAAAAAACAGCATATAAAAATCATAAATACCAGGCTTGAATTATTTACGCCTGAAATAATAACACCTCTTGAATTATTCACTGAAAGGTAAAACAATGTATACTAATGAACTTTTGGAAGAAAAATATAAAGCCCAAAAACAACTTTCAAAAAGAGCAGAAAATGAAAAAACTACCTATTTTGAAATAGTAAAACGAGAAGTAGAGAGTTTATATAAGAAAAATGGTTGGGAAATGCGATTTGATAAAAGGAGTGGAGGACGTTTAAATATTCTTCTTAAAAAGTGATAAGGACACATATTAGGGGCAGCGACTGTTTTTGTGATGGTGAGTGAAGAGGTACGAAAAACTAATGACAAAGGACAAAGGACAAAGGACAAAGAACGAGATACGGGTTACAAGAGACGAGTGACAGAAGTAAAGATTGAATATTGTAGATTGACAAAAAGGGACTAATCAGCATGGGGGGTAAGTGTCTTGCAATTCTTGCTCCCTTTTTTTTATAATATTTACCCATTGATTTCAGGTTGCTGTTTAAACATAGAACGCTCAGTTGCATGCAGGAAGTTGTATGACAGGGGTCTCTCCAGGCGATCAACTACAGACTGCAGGTGTCTTTTTGAAAAAACCATGACAGCTCATGTAACAATTTTCTTATTTAGTAAACATTTATCACGTTGACATAAATGATAAATTGATTTATCATTGCGACTGTCATGAGCCTGTTATTCAAGCCGCCATTTAGAAAGTTCATAAAAAAACAATCAAGGCCTTTCCAACTCGCTATTGAGGATGAAGTGGAGAAAATACTTAATCATTATGTTCTTGCTTCAAGAAAGGACTAATAACGATGATTTCTCCATCATGGAATTCAGGTTCCATACTATCTCCCCTTACATTAAGAAACCGGGATCAAACCTTGATCAGTGATTAGCGGATAATAATAAACCTCTTTTATTGCATCAGGACAAGACACTCACCTGAGTTTCAGCGTTATCACCACCATGACAGTAAGCCAGTATGCCTCCAGCACTGCCCCCTGTAGAATCAATGTCATTGAATTAAGGGACTTAATTCTCAAATGCAAAAACAAATCTTCTTTTTTGGAGTGCAGTGACCGCCTGTCCGCCAGTCTATTAGGCGTGACTGGGGTCAGGTCTTGATTAGTGATTTGGATGGCAAACCCGTTTCAAAAACTATAATTTATCAATTTTCATTTCATCACATACATTTTTATTATTTGGACAGCATAGCTCCTGAACTTAATTCAGAGGCTTCGGTTTTTTAATGCTTTGGGAGTCTGAACAATATAATGATCGTTAATAATACCAACTATTCTATACATTAAATCGGGGGACACCATACCTATTTATTTGACATATTAAATTGTGAAAGTAAATTAAACGATATATTGTGACGCCTGGCATAATGCTTAAGGAAGACCTCCTTGATGATCTGGGAATTAAGCCGGGAACATTTGCCAGAGCAATCGGTGTTGACCGTACAGCAATCAAAAGCATTGTTGACGGAAAACGGGCGATTACGGCTGACATGGCATTGCGTTTTGGTCTGTATTTTAATATGAGTGCCGGGTTTTGGTTAAACCTGCAAAAGGACTACGAGCTACGAACAACCAAACGTGAAAGGTTTGCGGAGCTTAAAAAGGCGATTCAACCTTTTGAGGCGGTACATGTCTGACTTGTTTGAAGCGGAGTAGGGGGGGTTATTTATTACGTCCCGAAAGCAACTTATTGATAAGGCTCGCTTTGCCTATGAGGGCTGATTTGAATTGTAACTTTTTGATTCATCCGTTTCAGAAAATCGAGCAGTTTATCAACGGTAAAGCGGCTGAAATGACCATTTAACAAGTGTGAGACTTCGGACTGCTTAATTTCCAGGAGTTCGGCAATTTTCTGTTGTTTCATATTTTTGCTTTTAAGAAGTTTGATAACATGATACCCAATCAAGCCACGCGCCTGTAGCTCCTCGGCATCTTCAATCCCAAGATCAGCAAAAACATTGCCCGTGCTTTTTTCAAATTCAATTTGTTTTGTCATGTTTTTCAATCTCCTTTGCTTCCTTATAGCGTTGTTTAATCAAATCTACGTCCTGTTTTGGTGTTGCAATGCCTTTCTTTGCTTTTTTCTGAAAGGCATGGAGAATATAAATTGTTCTTCCTAATTGGACGGCTTGTACACAACGATAGGCTTCTTTATCGTATTTCAGGGCGATTTTAATAACCCCTGAGCCAACACCCTTAAAAGCCTTTGCGTCTTTTGGCATACCACCACATTGTATGAGCAACTATTGCCGTCCTCATTTCCTTGATTCTGAATATTGACAATATTGTTTTCAGAGTTCACATCACTTCCAGATTAATTTCATCAACTATATATTCGCTTTTGGTTTGCAACGGACGTTTCTTAATTTTAGTACTTCGGTAGTTTATAAAGATATTTTTGTACACGCCAGTAGAATCTTGTATTTTCCACAATGGTTATTATCCGATTATTGCATATTCTTTATGTGTGTTGTGTGTTTTTGCTCTACCCTTAAAGCACGAAACCTATTTAAGGTTGCAGCCAGTTCATAACTTCTGAATTCGGCAAAGTCTCCCCTTGCTTCCCGGTCACTTAAGCAGTCCAGTCCTTTCTCTTGTATATCATCCAAAACTAACCGGCAAATCTCTTTTATGCTATTTATGCCGTCCATATACCGACTGGCATAATGAATGGCATAGCCTATTGTCCTTAGCTGACTGGGGTGCACAAGCTGTTCTATTGCACTGACATTAACCTTGTGTTCTCCAAATCGCATGTAGAGAAGTTCATCTATCTTTATGTCTATCGGTCTTTTCCCCTTTGATGGGCTCAGTACGTTCGGCGCGGGAATACGCGGAATCTCTGAAGGAGGCGTGGCATCAAAGTGTTCCGGAGTAGGATCATCCTTGGCTATTTGATGGGCCTGGGAGGTTAAATCTTGAGGGCGGTATTCAATCATGCCAATAACAGCATCTGCCAGGCTGAAATAGTCGCCACTCCCACCCATTACGATAACGGTTGATATCCCTTTTTTCCCATAGAGGCTCCGCACATGTTCTACAAACGGCGTGATCGGCTCCTTCTCTTTGGCGATCAGGGTTTTCATTCGTATATCGCGAATCATAAAGTTTGTTGCCAGTGTATCCTCGTCCAGCAAAAGGGTTAGTGCTCCCACCTCAAGTGCCTCAAGGATATTAGCAGCCTGAGATGTGCTCCCGCTTGCATTGGCAGTAGAAAATTCAGTAGTATCCTGATCAAATGGCAGGTTAGAGATAAAAGGGTCTATATTCAGGTTTTGAATACCGCGCCCGTCCTCGGCCCTTATCTTGACGGCATCTGCATTGGTTACCACAAACTCTCGGCCGTCATCGGGAATATGGTTATAGATACCGTACTCTAAAGCATTTAAGAGAGTTGATTTTCCATGATATCCTCCGCCAATAATCAATGTCACTCCTCTACGAATTCCCATCCCGCTAATTTCACCATAATTGGGTAGTGTCATGCTGACTCTCATTGATTGACAGCTTTTAAAAGGGACCAGCTCTTTGGAACTGAGCGGCTTCGGGTCAACCCCGCTTGCTCTGGGCAGTACCGCATTATCCGCCACAAACGCGATTAGTCCTGATTCTGGCAGGTTCTTCCTGATAAATTCAGCGTCTTCGACGGTCTCAATATGACGATACAATTTGTCTTCAGGAAGTTTCTGGTAGTACAATGAATCATTTACAATCCTGGGAATGGTATCTGAAAATATGTGTGCGGCTATTTTGCCTGCAATCCTGCGTCCGAAAGCAGGAAGCCCAACCAGAAAGCGGACTTCAATACAACCATCTATAATAACCATGGAAGATGTTTTTAATACTTCCTGCCCGGGACGATCTATTTCAATGGCGCCGCTTTTCCCGGAACCCTGCTGCTGTCTATTATGTTTTTTAATGGAGTGATAAAATTGTCTTGCCAGAAAATCACACAGGGCGGTAGTTCTGCACTCATTATGATACGTATCTGCTGGAAATCCGGCGGTACTAATGGGAATCCTGACTCTCACTTTACTGGGAATGGCAAACGGGTCTCCCTGGACGTGGTCTATTAACAGTTCATAATCTTGATATTGATAGACGCCCTTTATGACCTTGTAAGCAGGATATGGCTTGCCGTCCATTTTTGTTACTATCTGAACCAGTTCATCTTGGTTTTGCATTACTATTATTCCCTTCCACGGACTAAAAGCTCCGAGGACTTTTACCCCTTCTTTACGATGACGGGGCAATGGATGATAAAAAAATAAAATTTGCACCTGTTTTTTTAAGAGCGTTCCTCTCTTCCGCTTATATTTATACAAAAGGACATAGGATATTTCAATTTATAAAACCCCATTTTAGTTTAGAGCGAGCTACTATTTCGCAACGCCAAAGAGCCCAACTCGACAAAAGGCTTCGTTTTGCAAGCCTTCCACTTTTCACTTGCCACTTGCCTACTACCTGCTGTAAACTGTTTTCTTTACTTATTATTGTTTATATACATACTCAGAAGGTGAATAAATGAATAACATTAGCGATTCCGATTTACAGATAATATTAGAATTGTCAGTAAATGTAGGAACAAATTATTTAATGTGGTATGGGGCCCACGACAGTCTGACTACAAAACAGATTCGTGAGGAATATGATTGTAGTAGCGAGCTGCTTAAGGTGTTGGACGATTATGATTCCAAAGGAGACAAGGCCATCGATTCGAAACGACTGGCAGTAATAGTGTATGAATATCTCACCAAAAAATATTCTAAAAACCACGCAATGCTCTATCGAGTAGGCTTTGCAATAACACAGCAGACACTTGGCCTTTCCGCCAGGCTGTCTACAAGTCATGAAGAAGATTCAGGAAAATCCGTTGACGATTTATTGCCTGAACATATGAAAAACCTTAAGAGCAGGTTGAAGGGAATACTGCCTCCTGACATAACAAAAACGGTGCTTGCACTTGTTAGAAACAAAGTAGAAGAGGCCGGTCTTGACATAGATATTGGTGATTTATTGGTCCAGGTATTTAATAAAGTTGCTTTTCCCGAGGAGGGGAGAAAGTTTACTGTTACAATGGGAGAGGAAGAGAAAACATATCAAACTTTTACAGAAATGATCGGGGATCTTCTTAATCGTAGTGTGCAAAAATTTACAAAAAAGTGTACGTCTTTAGCCGATCTTAATAACAAAGGAATGTTTATGGAGTCAACAGGTATTATCGTTGCAGATTTTCTTAAAAAGAATAAACATGTTTTACAGGTAAATGAAAGTTATTTCCTTGAAGAATTGAGACAGTCTCACCAATCTGATGCCGACCAACCTGCTTTATCTTTTGATCAACTTGTTCTCGGTGCAATTGGCGGAATGGTAGAGGGCTATTGGCTTAAGCATCAACAACAAAAGTATGACTCACCAAACTAGACATTTTTTGATAAGAATGAATACATAATTATTTAAGGAGCAGTGCTGTGAGAAGGAATTTAATAGACATGTTAAACTGGAAATCGTTTTTAATTGTATCTGCAGTTTTGATGTTAAATATATGTTTTAGTGCGATAAGTACATTCGGGACTGAATCAGAAGCGGAAACAGAGGAAACGGATGAAGTTGCCGTAACATCCACAGAAGGGGCTGTC
Source organism: Candidatus Scalindua sp. (assembly GCA_021777035.1). Lineage (GTDB taxonomy): Bacteria > Planctomycetota > Brocadiia > Brocadiales > Scalinduaceae > Scalindua. The sequence continues at coordinate 7,013 of JAIQZR010000125.1, forward strand.
GCTGAAAAAAGAGAAGATGGGGAGTGTACGGAAGGTGATTGTGAAAACGGTAGAGGTTCTAAGGTATATCCTGACGGTACTAAATACAAAGGAGAGTTTAAGAGTGGCAGAAGGAGTGGACAGGGTACTTATACATATACAGACGGCGGTAATTACACTGGAGAGTGGCTTGATAATCTAAGGAATGGGAAAGGAACAGACACTTTTACGAACGGTGTAGTATACGAAGGAGAATGGGTGTTGTCTAAGAGGCACGGACAGGGCACGTTGATTATGCCGGATCTTGGTACATACGTGGGAGAATGGAAAGAGGGGAAAAAGAACGGACAGGGATCCTTTACTTTCGAGGACGGTGGTAAATACGAAGGTGGATGGGTAGACGGAATGTGTAGCGGCCAGGGTACCCGTACATTTACTAATGGAAACAGATACGTTGGCCAATGGAAAGATTTTGCGGCTACCGGCGGTTGGTACTACTGGCCAGATGGAAATAAAACATGGTCTTATATGGACGAAAATTGGGAATGGGTGCACAAAGACTCAAAGCCAAGATAGTCTCATTGCTGAGATTTGCTGAGTGGTGGAGAGACGAGAAATGGTAAGCAATGGACATAGAAAGCAAATAGTTAATTGATGATGAAAAAAGGCTATTGGGCTCTCTATTGCCGACCTGTATCTTGTTTTCGTGGTTATCAGTAAATGCATACTGAACAGTACATTTTAAATAAGGAGAAGTTGATATAAAAAGTGTATTTATAGATCGATATTCGACAGCAGTTCTTTCTCTCTTTGCAGTGTGTTTTGTTCCAGTTTTTTAACCTGTTTTGATATTCTGTCGATAAACGTGTTGTCTTTTATGGCTCTCAAGTTTATCTTGACGTTGTATAGGGCGGACAGGACAGCCGTTCTTGCCATCATAATACCCACGGCACCGTCCGTGATGGTATTTTTGTTTCCCTTTGTTATCGTCTTTCCGGCCAGTTCCATAATCCGGATGGCATATTCAGCCACAGCCATTGGGACTAAGGTCGCCTGCTTTAATCTACTTTGAATCATCTCTTCTCTATGTCGCTTTTCTGCTTCACTATTCCCTGGCAGCTTTATGGCAGTCATCACGTCCTTATATGCTATTGCGTCATTATCAATAGCCAAAACAAGTTCTCGTTTCATCTGTATGGCATCTTGTGCAACCGATTTCATTTCATCTTCTATATTGTCATAGCCTTTTTTGCCAATGGTCAGGTTGGCCACCATTACAGTCAGGCTTGCCGCAAGTGCCGCGCTTAATGCCGCGACGCTTCCTCCTCCAGGAGAGGGAGATCCTGATGCGGTCTTTTTCAGAAACTCTTTTATTGTTAGTTCTGATAACATGATGTAGCTATTTTGAAAAGATTAAATGTGTTGCCTCTCGAAAGAGAGGTAAGTCGTGTACGTACATCTTTGAATCCGGAAGCTAAATGGCAATAACCAAAACTATTGGAATTTATTACCATCTCATACTCATTCCTTTTTTATCTGTTCATTTGATTCTCTTTGTCAAATACAAGATTACCGTTCTTGATGACTTTTTCGACGCAACTGACACCGATATGATAGGGGATATATTTGTATGACGGAAACTCCAGGATTATCACATCACCTGCTTTGCCCACATCTATGCTTCCAATCCTGTCTGCCCTGTCAACTGCAGCCGCTCCATTTATCGTCAGTGCAGTGACTGCTTCTTCAATCGTAATACCCATGTAAAGTGTGGCCAATACAAAAATAAGCGGTATCGATTCAGTAAAACAGCTTCCTGGGTTAAAATCAGTTGCTAGAGCGACTGCGCAACCTTGGTCGATGATAAAACGACCTCTTGCATACGCTTCCTTTAAACTGAATGCAGTCCCTGGAAGTAGCGTTGCTACGATGCCGCACTTTGCCAGTTCGGCAATACCATTGTCAGAAGCATGTAGCAGATGGTCTGCTGAAATCACACCGACTTCGGCTGCCAGTTCAGTGCCTCCAAGAGGAAAGATTTCATCTGCATGTATTTTCAACTTAAACCCAAGCTCTTTTGCTTTAATCAGCAGTTTTTTAGACTGCTCTACCGAAAATACTTCTTTTTCACAGAAAACATCGCAAAACTCTGCAAGGTTTCGGTTTGTAACCTGGGGCATAATATCATCCGCCATGTAGTCGATGAACTGGCCTTCTCTGCCTTTAAAATCTTCAGGAATTGCGTGTGCTCCGAGAAAGGTTCTAACAATATCTATGGGATGAATGTCATCTAGCTCTCTCATTACTTCCAGCTGCTTTATCTCCGTTCCCTCGTCCAGACCATATCCGCTTTTCCCTTCAACAGTAGTAACCCCGAATGACAACATCGACTCAAGTCGTTTTCTGCCTGATTTTATTAATTCCTCTTTGGACGCTTCCCTTGTCGCCGCGACTGTTGCAGCGATGCCACCTCCTCGATTCATTATCTCCATATAATCTTCGCCACCCAGCCGCCAGGAAAATTCTTCAGCCCTGTAGCCACCAAAGACAAAGTGGGTATGAGAATCAACAAATCCGGGTAAAACTGATTTTCCTGTTGCATCTATAGTTTTATAATCGGATTCTGTAACCCTCTCCAGCACTTCTTCTGTCTTGCCAACATCTATTATTCTACCGTTTTCTATGACCACCGCACCGTCTGCGATTATATGTAAATTAGACATCGCTTTTCCCTGCTTAGCCTTAAACCCGCTGCAGGTCACAAGCTGGCTTGCATTTTTAATTATCATGTTTCCTGTCATATGCTCTACCTTTATTAAACTACTAATCATCTCTGCGTGATTACTTTTTTTTTATTGTTATACTTTTCTACATTTATCATTCGTAAACGCTTCAGCAACCAGATTTTTTACGAGTTTTTCATCTGCAATAAAGGGAAGCGTAATATGGTCTCTCCCTTTTCGCTCTACATTATATTTAATACCGGTTTCAATCGAATTCTTATTTCTTGCCCAGCTTCGTCTTGCAACACCACCCATGACATCCCAGGGAATTGCAAGCCTTATGACAGTGTCAACTTTTCTGCTGCCATCAAGGACAAGTCCAAAACCACCGTTTATGGCTTTTCCAATACCGACGCCGCCACCGTTGTGAAGCGTGACCAGGCTCATGCCTCTTGCCGCGTTTCCGGCAAAACACTGCGTTGCCATATCCGCCATAATATTACTGCCGTCTTTTATATTTGCTGTTTCTCTAAAGGGAGAGTCGGTGCCTCCGGTGTCATGATGGTCTCTTCCAATCATTACCGGCCCTATTTCCCCTTCACGAACCATCTCATTGAATTTAAGCGCGATATTTACTCTACCCGTGGCATCCTGATATAATATCCTGGCCTGTGTACCTACAACAAGATCATGCTTGTTCGCATCTCTGATCCAGATGTAATTGTCCTTGTCCTGAAATCTTGCGTTTGGATCGATACATGACATAGCCGCGTTATCGGTCTTAACAAGATCCTCTTTTTTGCCACTGAGACAGACCCATCGAAACGGGCCGTAGCCGTAATCGAATAGGACAGGGCCCATGATATCTTCAACATATGATGGGAATATAAATCCCTCGGTTGTATTTTTACCATTCTTGCTAATTTCAGTTACACCGGCATCAAATACTGCTTTTAAAAAACTATTTCCATAGTCGAAAAAGAACACCCCTCTATCGACCAATAATTTAATCAGTTCAAAATGTCGTCTTAACGACCGGTCTACATATTCTTTGAATTTTGCATGATCTGTTTTTAACAGTTCTGTTCGTTCTTCAAATGCCAGCCCCTGAGGACAATATCCTCCTTCGTAAACTGCATGACATGAGGTCTGGTCAGATAGCAGGTCAATACTGATATTTATATTTACCGCATATTCCAGCAGGTCTACAATATTTCCGTAAAATGCGATAGACTGGCTCTCTTTTTTCTGTTGGTGCTCTTTCGCCAGGTTGAATGCTTCAGCCGGATCTTCGACGATCCTGCCAATCCAGCCCTGGTCATATCTTGTCTGAATTCTTGAATAATCAACCTCTGCAATGATGCCGACACCATTTGCTATCTCCACCGCTTTGCCCTGTGCGCCACTCATTCCACCAAGGCCTGAAGATACAAAAAGGCGTCCTCTTAAATCCTCTCCTTCCGCAATGCTGAGTTTCAGCCTGCCAGCATTCAGGATGGTGCTGTATGTTCCGTGAACAATACCTTGCGGCCCGATATACATCCATCCACCTGCCGTCATCTGGCCGTAATTTGCTACGCCAAGTGCAGCTGCTCTGTGCCAGTTTTCCTGATCGTCAAAACAGCCGACCATGAGGGCGTTGGTGATTATTACTCGTGGAGATCCAGGTAGCGATTCGAACAGGCCGACCGGATGGCCTGATTCGACAACCAGTGTCTGATGCCGTGTCAAATTTTCCAAATACCTCTTGATAAGCCGGTACTGCATCCAGTTCTGGCACACCTGTCCGGTCTCACCATAGGTGACCAGTTCGTAAGGATAAAGCGCGATATCAAAATCAAGATTATTGTCGATCATTACCTGAAATGCTTTTCCCTCTATACAGTTGCCGTGGTATTCATCGACAGGTTTTGCGGTTATCTTTCCTTCAGGTCTGAAACGATATCCGTAAATTCTGCCGGTGGTGATTAGTTCATCCAGAAATTCCGGTGCCAGTTCTGTCTGCCATTTTTCAGGGACATATCGAAGCGCATTTTTTAAGGCGAGTTCGGTCTCTCTTTGGGTTAAAGTAAATTCTCTTGTGGAAGCCCTCCGGATGTTTTTGACAAACTCAGGCATCTGGGGTAATTGATTAAATATTTCTTCAAGCTGGATAGTCATTGCCCCGGAAATATCACTATTGCAAATCATGTTATTTTTCCTATTAACCTGATACTATGGATTGACTGAAAAACCTGTCTTATTACAGGAGAAATATTCTAACCCTGCACTACATTAGAAGCAAAGATAAATTACCCGTTCCCATTATTGCTACTTAGATTTCCCAGTATCCTCCATAATTTCTTTTGTAATTGTAGTGCCTATGGATTATTCTAAAACAAAAAACTATAAAATAACAATTAAGAATGGAATAATGTGCAAGGCAAAAACTGTTACAGTAAGAGCACGAATTGATTCTTCATTGAAGAGGGATGTTGAAATCCTTTTCGGAGAATTAGGATTATCTGCAACTGAGGCAATCAACCTTTTTTATAAACAGGTCAAATTGAGAAATGGCTTACCCTTTAATGTGGTTGTTCCCAATAAAGTAACTGGAAAGGTTTTAAAGGATACAGATGCCGGCAAGAACCTGGTACGCTGTGAAGATACAGAAGATGTGTTCCGCAAATTGGTTCTTTATTTATAAAACGACAGAAGAAGAAATGATATTTGAGAGAACAGGAACACATTCAGATCTCTTTGACTAATATCTATTTTCCCCTCCTCTATCGTCTGTGTCTAAATTTTTCTGTTTTTTCTCTGCGAACGCTGCATTTAGAGCTGTTTTCAGAATCTTTTATATTGCAAAACAACCCCACTCTTTTATAATTATTTGCTAGTAAACAAATGTATGTAAGGAAGAATAATGAAACGGAAAGTAAAAATTGCAAGCATGATCGGAATAGTAGCTTCCGGAATAAATTTGATTTTCAATGGCTGGCACATTATGGGGATAATTGCACTGGCGTTATTTGCGCTAATATTTGAATCAACGTTTCACTTTTCAAGCAACCCTTCTGAATCTGTGAGTCAGGAAAACGAGTAATTATTAGCCGCACCTGCCCCCACCAGAATGCATGTCGGGTTGGCTATTTCTAACTGTTTGTTATCTGTCCTCTGCGTGAAAACTTTTTTCTCTCGCCAAGTCGTTAAGGCCGCCAAGGGTTAATGCTTCTGAAATTTTATAATTTACTTCTATTTTTTTGCCTTTACCATCTGTGTCCTTTGAGGCTTTGTGTGAGGTAGAGTCTTTTATATATATTGCAAAACAACCCCGCTCTTTTATAATATCACACATAAACAGATTCTATAAATCCCAAGTCACAAATGACAAATCACAAAAAAGCAAATGCTTATTTCTTTATTAATAACATACAAATGAATAGTCAAAATCCAGAGGAAAGTAATAATGAAATTAAAAGTACTGATAGAAAAAGGTGAAGATGGCAACTTTTCAGTACACTGTCCGTCTTTAAAAAGTTGCTGGTCTCAAGGGAGAACGAAAGAAGAGGCATTAAAGAATATTCAGGAAGCCATAGAACTCTATTTAGAGCCTGAGATAGAGGGCTTTGTTGAGTGACAAACAGAATCCTGCCAGTTAAAGAACTATACCGCACATCTTGCGATGTGGATTGATTGTCATAATTAAGTTTTATGTTTTTACATGAGGTAAACACATGGACTCTCTCTTTGCTTCTCCGTAAATCAGCAATCTGGTTTTTTAGGATATCTTTAAAATAGTAGTGCTACTCAGAAATATTATAAATGACTCGTTAGGCTGGAAAGGGTCTATGGCTTTTATAAGAGAGGTGATCAAATGAAGTGTGATTTACAATGCTGGTCAAACATTGCTTCAATTATAACATTAATAATAACGACGGTGGCGACGATCGTGGGTCTCTGGGGCTATTTTTCTTATCGTTTTAATATATACCAAAAGCAGCGCAAACTTGAACAGTATCTTCAGGGGCAGAATAAGAAGGCAAATGGGCAGGCCCTGCGGTCGCTTCTTCACATTGTCCGGCATGTTGGATTGACTGAGGATGAAATAATTCAAATTAGTTTCAAAAGTAAAAGGATCGACCGGCGTATTAACACAGACGAAAAGGGGTTCGCCAAGAGCTTGCTTTTTGTATACGTATAGGCCGTTCAGTGTAAATGTCTGATCAATGCGGTTCTAAAGGTAAGTCGTATGATCCACCAGAGCACGATAAATTGGGAAGTTATTTTTTTCAAACCCTTAGTTCTGGAATCCTGGGCTTGCATATCGAGCTGTTAATAGTTAGAATACTCCATGCAATTAAATCACGTTGGTATCATTAATAAGAGCGAAGAGCAGGCGCTGAGGTTTTATCAGGATTTTCTGGGCCTTAAAAAGACCAGGGAAATTTTCTTGCCTCCTGAACTTTCAGAGCAGCTGTTTTCTGTTTCCAAAGAGATCAAGGTTCTTGTCGTTGAAAACGAGGGGATAAAGATCGAGGTTTTCATATCGGATTTTCAACCTGAAAATCCCAATTTCACACATTTCGCTGTCATGGTGGATAGCATTCCTGAACTTACAGAAAAGGCTAAACAGTTTGATGCTGAAGTGATCATCGGGAAACATAAGGACAAGACCGTATACTTCCTAAAGGACTTTTCTGGCAACTTGATCGAAGTAAAACAGAAGCCGTAGAAGTTGAACCTGTTTTACTTCAGCCTTTATAACCCCCTGCGTACTCCGCGCCTTTGCGTTAAGGTAGCTTTTCCCCTTTGTGTTCTTCGTGGCTTCGTGTGATAATTAGTAATTTAACCTCGATACTGAATAGAAATAATGAATGATATTTTTGTCGCCATAGACTTTGAAACTGCTGATCGTTATAGGGACAGTGCCTGTGCCATTGCCATGGTCAGGGTTGAATCAGGACGAATTGTCCATAAGGAGCATCGGCTTATTAAGCCTCCGAGAAAATATTTCGAATTTACCTATATACATGGAATCACATGGGATATGGTTGTATCGGAACCGGATTTTCAGGAATTGTGGCCGTCACTGGAAAATATGTTAACCGGTGCGGGTTTTATTGCCGCGCATAATGCCTCCTTTGACCGCACTGTTTTAAACGCCTGTTGTGAAAAAGCACATATTGGGCCACCATCGATTCCGTTTGAATGTACAGTTAAGCTGGCGAGGAAAGAGTGGGGGATTTTTCCTACAAAATTACCGGACGTCTGCCGCTATTTAGATATTCCATTAAATCATCATGAAGCGCTATCGGATGCAATGGCATGCGCTAAAATTATAATTGCAGCGTCGGAAAATATGGCATAAGGATTCTGAGATGAAAATTAAATACCTTTGTACAATGTGGGGTATGGGTCGACCAACAGTCGAAGAGAATCTCAATCTGATCAAAGATGCGGGGTTTGACGGGGTTGAAATGCAGGTTCCTCGTAACATGGCTGAACGAGACAGGCTTGGCTCTCTGCTCAATAAGATCGATCTCGATCTAGTTGCTCAGGTCAGGGTTGAAGGGGCATCTGCTGATGCACAGATAGGTTCACTGGAAAAAGAGTTGAATAACACTTTGGGGCTGAAGACGTTATTAACGAATGTCCACTGCGGAAAAGATTATTGGCCTCTGGCGGAAAACATAAGAGTGGTTTCAATTGCTCAGAAACTTGCCAGTGAATTTGGGATAAAGATTCTGCATGAGATCCATCGCGCCAGGGCTACTTTCTGTACGACCGCGACAATGGACATCATTGTCGCTTTGCCGGACATAAGATTTACTGCCGATTTTTCGCACTGGTGTTGCGTGCACAACTCACTGCTACAGAACCAGCAGGATTCTGTAGACCGCGTTATTGAAAGATCGGATTATATTCATGCCAGGGTCGGCAGCGCAACTTCTCCCCAGGTTACTGATCCCAGAGCAGATGAATGGAGAGGGGCTGTAGAAGCACATGTAAGCTGGTGGAAAAAGATAGCGGAACATCACAAAAATAATAACGCTGAATTCTTTCCTGTATGTTCCGAGTTCGGCCCTCCCGATTATATGGTCACCCTGCCTTCCACGGGAAAGCCCATTGCCGACCAGTGGGACATAAACTGCTACATGAAGGAGATGCTTAAGGAGCGGTTGGGTCATTTAGTGGAGACTTGAAACTGGATAAGTGGTACTTCCTGTCTGCTGAAAGGCAGTGATTCTAGATTTGCGATTTAAAAAACATAGAATACAGGATTGATGATAGTTAATTGTTATTAGTTATTTTTTTGCTTTTTTCCTATTGTTAACTTTTTTTCTTTCCGCCCTCTGCGAACGCTGCGTTAAACTGAATTTTTACATAACATCTTATGGCAAAACTAAAACTGGATTTACATGAAGTCTGTAAAAATGGGAAATTGATTGAGAAAGAGCTTAATCGGATAATAACGGAGGCCAATGAAAAAAGGATTGCCCTCGTGGAAATTATTCCAGGAAAAGGGAGCGGACAGTTAAAGAAAACCGTCCTGCGCTTTCTGGAACGACCTGATATAAAAAAGCAGTATCACCGTATTAACAAGGACAGTAAAAATTTTGGAAGGGTCTTTGTGCATTTTAAGCATTAAAGATTAGCCATATCCGTCCCTGCCAGAATGTACGTCGGGCTGGCGAAGGCATGGCCGGGCGGAAAGACACGAAGGCGCGAAGCAAGACAAGGATTTTGGGCAGTGTGGAGAGTGGTTGGGGCAAAGACATTGTGTCCAGTAAGAGGTTATGTAATCGGTGTTTAATTCAACTGGCTAAACATTTAGGTGGCAATTATAGACATTTTAAGGTATTATCCAGCCTTGAATAAAGATATATGTCGGGTTTTTAGATGCTGTTTTGGGTTTTCAAATATTAGTAGACGAGAGTCAATACATGCCTGTATTCATTCATTGCCACCACCACTCACGCGATATAGTGCCTGCAATTATGATAAGAAGAGAGAGAGTTAGAGATACGTAACTTTTTAATAAGTATTGAGTTAGGGAAAGTTTTTTGGTTGTTTTTGCCGCCCCATTTCCCATCCGTCTCAAGGGAAGGGTTTTGTAGTTTTTTCCTCAACTCACTACTTATTGAAAACTAAATATAGGAATACATCCCATTTATTTGCATATACCAGGGAAGTGCCTCCTATTACCGTGCTAAAACTTTTTGTAACCTTGTTAAGAAAGATAAATTATTTATGAAATTCAGCGAACTTGACATCTCTTCAGACATTCTAGGCGCGCTTGAAAAGATGGGATTTGAAGAAATGACTCCTGTCCAGGAGGCGGCTTATCCGATCATTGCAGAGGGGCATGATCTTTGTGCTCTTGCTGAGACAGGATCGGGAAAGACAGCCGCCTGTGCAATCCCCCTTATTCAAAAGGTGGATCCTGAGCTTAATGCTATTCAGGGGCTCGTAATTGTTCCGACGCGTGAATTATGTATACAGTATGTTACTGAAATTCAGCATATCGCGAGAAGGACCAATGTTGTCCCATTTGCCGTGTATGGGGGGTTTGACAAGGATATAGATATTGCCAAGCTTAAACATGGTGTGCATATCCTGGTTGCAACACCGGGCCGGCTTCTGGATTATCTGTATAGCGGGGTAGTCTCTTTTAAGCATGTGAAGTGTGCCATCCTTGATGAGGCGGATGAGCTTCTCAAGGTAGGATTCCTTGAAGATATTGAATTCATATTGTCGTGTATCATTCGTGAGCACCAGACGCTCCTTTTTTCCGCGACTATGCCTGAGGATATCAAAAAACTCGCCCATGACTGTTTGCGTAATCCTCGGCATATCTCCCTTATTACTGAAAGGAAGGCGCCGGAAAGTATTGATCACTATTTTACCTATCAACACCCGGAAAGCAAATACACGGTGCTCGTCAAGTATCTTAAGGAGGAAGATGTTAAGCAGGCGCTCATTTTCTGCAATGCTCGTCATACGGTTGATAAGATGTACGTCACTGTCAAGAAAGAGTTTGAAAATGTCGGATACATACATGCGGGTCTCAGCCAGGACAAACGGTCTTCTGTCTTCAGGCAGTTTAAGAATATGAAGATCCGGTTTCTTCTTGCCAGTGATGTTGCAGGGAGGGGGCTTGATTTTTCGCATGTTTCGCATGTTGTCAACTGGAACATGCCGCGAGGCAGTGAGTCGTATACACATCGTACCGGACGTACCGGACGTATGGGAAGAAGGGGGAAGGCTTTGACATTTGTAACAAAACATGAACTTTCTGATCTTCGCGAACTTATTGGCAGAAATGAAATTACTCCTTGTTGGATCGGTAAAGACCCTCTCCATGAAATCAATACACCCAAAGAGCGAAAAAAGGGAAAGAGGCCCTTTCGTCCAAACCGAGGTAAGGGAAAGAAAGTTGCTAATCCCTGACAAGTCGGAAAAAGATATAGTCCACCGCGAAGGAAAAATCCTCACCGCTCCCCGGACAAAAGGCTCCGGGGACAAGAAGCTGCAGAGATCTCTAAGAAAACACAAAAAAATCAAAAATATATAATGTTCGATTTCCGGTCTGGGTTAGAGGTTGCCAAAAGAGTGTTCAATAAATATTTGAAATTTTGCGATCTTTCGTGAGGATTATTAATTCAGCCTAAAACTAAACAGATGAATAACTGGTTTTTGTATTTGATAAGATGTAGAAATGGGAGACTGTATACGGGCATAACTACTGATGTGAAAAGAAGGCTTGAAGAGCACGAGGGTGGCGATAAAAAAGGATCAAAATACTTACGAGGGAAAGCGCCCTTAGAGTTGGTCATGAAAAAGAGGGTTGGGGACAGGAGTATGGCGCTGAAGATCGAGGCAAAAGTAAAAAAGCTGTCGAAAATCGAAAAAGAGTTGTTAGTAGATGGCAAGATCAAGATACGTGAGATTAAGGAAAAAATAAATAGTATAGCGAAGAACAAAAGAGTGGGAAGTTAGTATTCAATAACACGCCCACCCGGTCATGCCTGGGGGAGATTCTTCTGTACTGGGAATTGTACTAATAACATCGAATAGAATATGAAAACGGTTCTTAGGGAGCGTAAGTCCAACGTTCTGTCCTCGTCCGCACTTAAGTGCTTGAATGATGCGCCGGCACTTAGTCCAACAGCTGGCTGTGCGCATCTCTGTTCATACTGTTATGCGAGAGGATATTCAAATTATCCCGGAGACGGGACGGTTGTATTGTACACCAACCTGGCCGAAAAACTTGAAAACGAATTAAGGCGTAAAAGAAAAATGCCGAAATTCGTATACTTCAGTCCCTCTTGTGACGCCTTTCAGCCAGTAAAACAGGTTTTGGACACTACGTATGATTTAATGTCTCTATTGCTGCAGAAAGGAATTGGTGTCAGCTTTCTCACCAAGGGTCGTATTCCGGACAGATTTATTGCCCTCTTTAAATTGCACAGTAATAACGTGCGTGCGCACATAGGCATGACAACTTTAGACAAACAGCTTCAAAAAATGATCGAACCGCATGCGGCAACACCTGGTGCCAGATTGAAAAATATACGCGCGTTGATTCAAATAGGAGGGTTGCCTGAAGTAAGAATAGATCCGTTAATACCCGGATTGACAGACTCCGCCAGTAATCTCAGCCAGTTGTTAAAGGTTTTAGGTAGTTCGCGTATTAAAAACGTAGGAATTAATTATCTTTTTCTCCGACCAATTATAAACAGAAATATTCGAGAGAGCCTGCGTCACACAAAAGCCATGAAGAAAATATCACAAGCCTTCTGTGGTAATATTGACATGCCGCTACTGGCCAGCAAGTCCAGGGTAAGGGCGCTCAATCTAGACTTCAGGCAGAAGCAGTATAAGCGAATATCATTATTGGCAAAGCAGTACGGAATAAAGACATACGTATGTGGGTATAAAAACCCTGATATTGCAGAAAATTTAACATGCAGTAACATATGGCAGAATTATTCTGACAAGAAGGTGCTTCAATATCAGCTTTTCAGTAAGCAGCATTCGGAAATTACTCTTTCTCAGTCTTCAAATCAGGATTAGCCCATTTTCTCTATTTTAAGATTTTGATTTGTCGTGTTTACCAGTATTAATTTTTAGTTTATTATTGACAATAAAAACCAATACTGATAAATTTAACCTCTTTGCTAATTTTCGAGATTTTTAGAGAAATCAGGAAGAGTTTTGTAATATGTTAACTGTTGAAAAATCAAAAAAGGCGTTTAACGAGGCCCTTAAAAGCATTCCCGGCAGTGTGAACAGTCCGGTAAGAGCGTTTGGAGCTGTTGGAGGAGATCCTCTTTTTATAGAATCAGGCCACGGTTGTTATCTTAACGACATCGATGGCAATAAATATATAGATTATGTACTTTCCTGGGGTCCGTTAATTTTAGGGCACCTTGATAAGTCAGTTGTAAAGGCCCTGAAGGAAGTCCTGAAAAAAGGTACAAGCTTCGGAGCCCCTACAGAAATGGAAACACGTCTGGCAGAACTCGTTAAGGAAGCAATGCCTTCAATCGAAAAGATCCGGATGGTCAACTCTGGTACTGAAGCGACAATGAGTGCTATACGACTGGCAAGAGGTTATACCAAAAGAGATATTGTCATAAAATTTGACGGTTGTTATCATGGGCACGTGGATGGCCTTCTTGTACAGGCTGGTTCAGGGGCTACTACATTAGGCGTTCCAACAAGTCCGGGCGTCCCGGAAGATTATGTAAAAAATACATTAACTATGCCTTATAACGATCTTGACGTCGTAAAGGAAGTGTGTCGTGAAAAGGGTGATAATATTGCGTGTATAATTATAGAAGCTGTCGCGGGGAATATGGGTGTGATTCCACCCAAAAAAGGGTATTTAAAGGGTTTGAGAGAAATTGCCGATAAACATGGGATTGTTTTGATTTTCGATGAAGTAATGACGGGATTCAGGGTTTCTCATGGGGGCGTACAGGAACTGCAGAAAGTAACTCCCGATTTAACCACACTGGGAAAGATAATCGGTGGTGGTTTGCCGGTAGGAGCTTATGGCGGTAAGGCGGAAATAATGGACTGTATTTCGCCGCTCGGCCCGGTATATCAGGCAGGGACGTTGTCCGGTAATCCGATGGCAATGGCTTCCGGTATTGCTACGCTGGAAAAGCTAAAAAAGAGGGGTATCTATAAAAAGCTGGTAAGGAACTCGGAAAGGCTTGCTGAAGGCTTAAAGAGATCTGCTGAAGAGGCTGGTATCCCCACTTACCATACACGAGTCGGTTCAATGCTTTGCACGTTTTTCAGCGAGGAGGAAGTAACGGACTATGAGTCTGCTAAAAGATGCGATACAGAGCGATATGCATCTTACTTTCACGGTATGCTGGAAAAAGGGGTATATTTCGCGCCTTCTCAGTTTGAGGCTGCTTTTGTTTCAACTGTGCATAGCGAAGAAGATATTGATGCGACAATAGCCGCCAGTTGCGAAGTTATGAAGTCTTTAAAGAAATAAGCGGAGAGCTCGCGTTTTGAACCTGGATGATTCAAGAAGTACATATCGTGCCTTGGGACTTACCAGTGGGATAGGGTTTGTGATGGCCGCCTGCCTTGCGGGTGGATATTTTGGTGGGCGTTATCTGGATTCGAAATTTGGTACAGAGCCATGGCTGCTGATTGCGTCACTTCTGCTATGTTTGACTGTCGGAATTGTAGAGGTCTGTAATATGCTGAAGAAAGCGATGAAAGAGTTGGAAAGAAAAGATTTAGAGGATTGATGATGGATTTGTATAATAGAGCGCACAAGATGTTAACAGTTAAAAAGAATTTTGTAAAACAGGCCTTTTACACCACGCTGTTTGTGTCGGTATTGATGATTCTGGTCTCTTTTCGTTATAAATCTTTTGATCTTACGCTGAGTCTAACAATCGGGATTGTCATCAGCTTCTGTACATCGCTTGCGTTATGGCAATTTATAAAATATATGTTCCGGGAACTTAATCCGGCAACTTTCGCTGAAGACGGATCGCATTCTTCAAAAAAAGGTTCTACGGCCAAGTCTTTGTTGTTTACTTTTATGGGTACCGGGAAAATACTGGTGCTGGCCCTGGTTTTTTACCTTATCTTTGAATATCTGCCAATTAACGCATTGGCCCTTTTTATAGGGGTTTCGATAGTTCAGTTGGTTGTACTTTCAATGGTAATAAGCATGGTTTTGGTAAACTTTCTCAACAAAGCTAAAGATGATAGCATCGTGTCTGAAGGCGATCAGCCTTCCGGACACGATAACAATGTTACTATTAAATCAGATTCTGTATCGAAAATTCATTCTCATCAGATAGCTGAGAATGCTTTATAGTTTATAATTTATGAAGGAGTAAAGGTTTGACAGAAGAGACACATGGCAGTTCAAGTGGCGGAGTACCTGAGCTTCCCACATTTTTTGATTTGCTGCCCATTGACAAACACGCTGAGCTATTCGGGTTGACTCTGCACCAGTGGTTGCCATTAGTAATGTCTATGATGATTATTGGGTTTCTCGGGGTGTTTGCTATGATAGCTACTCGTGACCTGAAGAAGATTCCGGGTGGATTACAGGCTATTCTGGAAATCATCGTCGAGGCCCTTGACGGTTTCGTCAAATCGCTTTTGGGTAATATGTCTGATAAGTTTCTGCCGTTTATAGGCACACTTTTCCTATACATACTCATAATGAACCTTTTGGGTCAGGTTCCATTGCTTCATTCTCCAACGACGAACTATAATACAACTTTGGCACTTACTTTACTGGTTTTTGTTGCCACTCATTATTATGGACTCAAACATAACGGCCCTGTTAAATATGTTAAACACATGATGGGAGAGCCGCGTTGGATGTCTCCAATGCTGTTCCCGTTGCATATATTGTCGGAATTCCTGACTCGTCCATTATCTCTTTCAATGCGTCTTTACGGAAATTTAATGGGTGGGCACACGGTACTGTCAATATTTATAGGACTTTCGCCCTTATTACTGGGTTTCATTCCTATACCCATACATTTTCCGTTTGTTTTATTAGATTTACTTTTAGCGTCACTCCAGGCCTTTATTTTCGCGTTCTTAGCTAGTTTTTACATAGCAGGGTCAATTGGAGAGAAACATTTATAATTTTTGAAGAAGGGGGATTTTAAGGATGATATATTTTGCATGTTTAGCGATTGGTATTGGTATGCTGGCTTTTGCATCGTTTGGTTGTGGAATAGGCCAGGGGATTGCGGTTGCCGGAGCTTCATCTGCAGTAGCAAGACAACCAGAGCTGTTTGGAAAAATTCAGATGCTCATGTTTATCGGTCTGGGATTTATAGAAGCATTGGCAATATATTCATTAGTTTTGTCCTTTATTTTAATGGGAAAACTACCGGACACAGGAGCTGTTTTAAAAGTACTTGGGCACTAATATAAATTCAAACCTTATGCGGTATGCTTGATGGTATAAATGCCATCAACATGTCTGTGTAAACTTTTAGAATTAGTGCAGTAAGATAAAAGCGGTAACATGGGAGACTAAATGTGGGGAATTTACTAGACGCTTTAGGCGTTGATTTCAAAATGGTCTTCATCCAGGCAGTTGGTTTTTTAATTCTGCTGGTATTGATGAAGAAATTTCTTTTCGGCAAGATTAAGGACATAATAAAGTCCAGGGCTGACGAGATAAAAGATACGTACAAGAAAAGCGAAGATGATAGAGTTGAAGCTGCAAGGTTGAAAGAAGAGTATCAGCAAAAAGCAGTAAAGGCTGATGAAGCGGCTGAAGCAAAGATCCAGGTTGCGGTAGATAAGGCCAAGGAGATCAGTGATGAAATGCTCAAGGAGGCACATCAGGCTGTTGCGGATGAAAAATCCAAGGCTCAGCTGAATATCGAGATGGAACGAAAGAAGGCCTTGGCAGAAGTAAGAAATCAGGTTGTTGATCTCACGATTCTTTCAACCTCCAGATTGATTAAACAGTCGACAAAACGAGAAACGGCTGAAAAATTAGTAGATAGTGTTATTGCGGGAGTGGGGGAACTGTCTTGATACAAAAGAGCTTAATAGAAGGTTATTCACTGGCGTTGTATGAAGTGGCCGTTAAACATGGCGATACTGGGGATATAGAAAAAGATCTTGATGGTATTAAGCAGCTATTAAGTACAAATAAAGAATTTCGTAGTATTCTGTATCATCCGGCAATTACAAAAACCAATAAAAAAGATATTGTTGACAAGGTCATTGTGTCTCAGTGTTCCAGCAAGTGGGTTAAGAACCTTCTTTCTGTCCTTATTGATAAGCGAAGAGAAAGAATACTGGATTATTTGCCGGACGTCTACAAAGGCGTTGCAGGGAAAATAAGGGGCATTGTGCCCGTAATAGTCCAAACAGCAATCCCATTGACTGAAGACAGGCTTGTTAAATTGAAGAAAAAGTTAGAGACGCTAACAAAGAAAAAAGTCGAAATAGAAACGGTAGTTAATAAAGATATCATTGGTGGGATGATAATCAGAATAGAAAATAAAATAATTGATGGAAGTATCGTTAACCATCTGAAAAATTTAAAAAAGAGTTTGTTAAAGACAGCCTTTGCTTAAGGGCGTTTTTATTTTGTGGGGGTATATGAGGAATGACTGTAAGACCAGATGAAGTTGCTTCGATAATAAAGCAGGAAATAGAGAAGTACGAAGACAAATTAAAGATGGAGAGCGTTGGTACGGTTCTCCAGGTGGGAGATGGTGTTGCCCGGGTCTATGGACTGGATGACTGCATGTCAAACGAATTATTAGAGTTTCCGGGTGGGACGTTTGGAATAGCCCTTAACCTGGAAGAGGACAATGTCGGATGCGTTTTGCTGGGTTCCGATAAAGATATCAAGGAAGGCGATACGGTAAAGACGACAGGCAGGATTGTAGAAGTTCCTGTTGGAGAAGGATTGCTTGGCAGGGTAGTAAACGCGCTCGGCCAGCCTCTGGATGGTAAGGGGCCGATTGTTTCTGATAAATTTGCACCGGTAGAAAACGCTGCTCCAAACGTTGTTGAAAGGCAGCCAGTAGTAGAGCCATTACAGACGGGCATAAAGGCTATCGATTCTATGATACCGATTGGCAGGGGCCAGAGAGAATTGATAATCGGTGACAGGCAGACGGGCAAGACAGCGATCCTTATTGATACAATCCTGAATCAGAAGGATACGGGAGTCATAAGTATATATGTGGCAATCGGGCAGAAACTTTCGACAGTGGCAGGTGTGATCAAAGTTCTTGAAGACAAAGGCGCAATGGAGAACTCGATCGTTGTTGTTGCTTCTGCAAGTGATCCTGCACCTATGCAGTATCTTGCTCCATATGCGGGATGTGCAATGGGAGAATACTTCAGAGATAAAGGTGGCCATGCCGTTATTATGTATGACGATCTTTATAAGCATGCTGTTGCATATAGGCAGGTGTCATTGTTGCTCAGAAGGCCGCCTGGTAGAGAGGCGTTTCCTGGAGATATATTTAATATTCACTCGCGTTTGCTGGAGAGGGCCGCTAAATTAAATGATGAACTTGGTGGTGGATCTCTGACGGCTCTTCCGGTAGTGGAAACACAGGCCGGTGATTATGCCGCTTACATTCCTACTAACGTTATATCAATTACAGACGGGCAGATTTATCTTGAGAGTGATCTCTTTAATTCAGGTGTTCGTCCAGCTATCAGCGTTGGTTTGTCAGTGTCAAGGGTAGGTGGAAACGCACAGATTCCCGCAATGAAAAAGGTTGCCGGGGCATTGCGACTTAACCTGGCACAGCATAGAGAGTTGGCTGCATTTGCCCAGTTCGGTTCAGAACTTGATAAAGGAACACAGGATCAGTTGTCCAGAGGTGATAGGCTGATTGAGATGTTAAAACAGCCTCAATATACACCGGCGCCGGTGGAGGAACAGGTCATAATGATCTTTGCAGCCATCAATGGTCATCTGGATGATACACCTGTTGAAAGAATAAAAGATTTTGAAAGTAAGTTCTTGCAGGAAATAAGAGACAAGCATTCGGGAATTGCTATGGCTATAAAAGAGAAGAAGAAGATTGAAGAAGATACCGCCGGTAACTTGAACAGGGTACTCACCGAATTCAAGAAAGAATTTAACGCTTAAGGTAAATGGCCGTTTTTCGTCGAATATAAAAGTGTTATACCGTTAAAAAAGAGTTTTTCTATAGTTCTGTTTTCCGTTATGCATAACTCGCAGTTAGCGGAATAATCATATAAAGAAAGTGTTATGGAAAGTACCAGAGATATAAAAAATAGAATCAAAAGTATTACAAACATCAAGCAGATTACTCGCGCAATGGAGATGGTTGCCTCTAACCGGCTTAAGAAAGCTGAAGGAAGGGCATT